>JASJDX010000121.1 GCA_030064975.1 Pleurocapsa sp. MO_192.B19 | reverse complement strand
TACTATTAGTCAGCGCACTGCTAATTCCGTAGCTAGTATTCCTGCTCTAACTCGCCAAATTAGTAACCCAAAATCTATCCGAGTCAATATCTCAACTGCTTTACAGTCCTTACGTCAGTCAGTAGCTAATCAAATCTCAACAATTAACTAATGAAAAAAATTGCCCTTTTTGGTACAAGTGCCGATCCGCCGACAGTAGGACATCAAACCATCTTGCACTGGTTATCCCAACATTACGATCGCGTAATAGTATGGGCATCAGATAACCCTTTTAAACAGCATCAAACTTCCTTAAACGATCGCACAGAAATGTTACGTTTAGCAATCGCCGATATCAATACTGCCGAGAATAATATTAATTTACATCCAGAGTTAAGCGATCGTCGTACTTTAGTTACGGTGAACAAAGCCAGAAAAAAATGGGGAAAAGGAGTGGAATTTAGTTTAGTCATCGGCTCTGATATTTTACAACAAATAACTAGCTGGTATCGAATCGAGGAATTATTAAAGCAGGTTAAAGTATTGATTGTTCCTCGTATGGGATATGGCATTAGAGAACAAGATTTAGAGTCGTTAAAAAAGGTTGGGGGAAGATTTGCGATCGCAACTTTAAATGCGCCGAAAGTTTCTTCTAGTACCTATCGTTTACAAAAAGATCAAAGTTTAATTATTCCCGCTGTTAATAATTATATTTTTCAGAAAAATTTATATAACGCAACATTAGAAGCGACTAAGCCCAGATAAGAGGAAAAAATATGAAGATTAATTCTCAAGTAGAACCAAAAACTAATCATAAATCAGAAAAGTTAGCAGATTTTAAAGTTGGAGTAGATAATGTTATTTTTTCGGTCGATACTACCTATAATCGTGTATTAGTTCTCTTGCGAAAAAGAAATGAAGAACCTTTTAAGAATTATTGGAGTTTACCAGGGACATTAGTACGTCAGGGGGAATCTTTAACCGATGCTGCTTATCGTACTTTAGCAGAAAAAATCAAGGTAGATAATTTATATTTAGAGCAATTATATTCCTTTGGCGATCCTGGTAGAGATCCCAGAGAAAATCCTGATAGCTTTGGAGTGAGATATTTATCTGTAAGTTATTTTGCTTTAGTAAGATATGAAGAAGCAAAAATTATTGCCAAATCGGATTATAGTATTTCTTGGTATAAAGTAAATGAAATTCCTAATTTAGCCTTCGATCACGATCAGATATTAAAATATGGCTGGAATCGTCTCAAGAATAAACTACAATATAGCCCGATTGCCTTTGATGTTTTACCAGCAGAATTTACCTTAAATGAAGTTTATCAACTTTACTGTACAATTTTAGGTGAAAATTTTTCCGACTATTCTAATTTTAGGTCTCGCTTATTAAAGCTTGGTATATTATTAGATACAGGAGTCAAAGTGTCTCGTGGTGCTGGTCGTCCTGCAAGTTTATATCGCTTTGATTCAGAAGCTTTTGCACCATTGAAAGATAAGCCTTTATTATTTATTTGATTCTAGAATCATAAAAACCATCAAACAAAATATAAATTATTAATTCAACAGATTAATTTATGACTATTTTAAATGATTAGAATTATAGAAAACAATAAATACAAGTTGATAATTAAAGATTACCCTACAAAGTATTGGTTAGCTTTGATAATCTTAACTATTTTTGTTGTCATAGTTAATTATCAGGCTTTTTTTCTTGCTCCTATATTTTATTGTCTAAGCTGTACTAAAGGGTGGCTAAACATAACTAACTGTGAAATTATAGAATCTTCTTTATTTAACAAAAATCTCTTTCATCAAATAATCAATCATATACATGAGCCTAAAGGAGTATTAAAGAACGGAACAATATGGTTAACTACAGAAATCGATTTGCTACATAATCGCCTAGAAAATATTTATTATCCAAGCGATCGCTTTTTAGGTTTCTATAGCATTTATCTTTACCGTTTCCATGGGCAAGCATTACAAGAATTAAATCAAATCAATGATTTTATCCATAGTAAAGATAGTCAGAAAATTCTGATATTAACTAGAAAAATATTTTCTTTATTTTATATACCTTTTTGGTTGCTACCTTTGACAATAGTAATATCTATTATCGCAATCATTATTCAACCCATTACTACTTATATATTTGACGTACAACAAAATTATTTATTTACTAGGAAAAATATTTTATCTACAGTCGAAGAAAAAACATATTCTCTCGATCGATTAAAAACCATATCTTCAATTGAAAATCAGGAACATAAACCCTACTCAATATCAATCAATATAAAAGAACAAAAATTATTCACTTTTAATGATTTCAAAAATAAATCAGAAGCCTTAAATCTCTTCAATATACTCAAGCAATACATTAAATAAACCCTTTTCCTGAGCGAAAAATTTGCACATCAAACCATAAAACCCTTTGCGTCTCTGCGCCTTTGCGTGAAATAAAAAATGAAAATAGCAATAGCCCAACTCAACCCAACTATCGGCGACATATCTAATAACGCCCAACAAATAATAACTGCTGCTGAAACCGCAGCCAAACAAAATGTACGCTTATTACTAACTCCTGAATTATCCCTTTGTGGTTATCCTCCCAGAGACTTGTTACTCTATCCAGGCTTTGTCGAGTCAATGACGCAAGAATTAAAAGCGATCGCAAATAAGTTAGCAAAAAACATTGCTGTCTTAGTAGGTACAGTAGAAACCAATCCTCATGCAACCTCAAAAGGACAAAAACCACACTATAACAGCGTGGCTTTACTTGATGGGGGAGAAATAAAACAGATCTTTCATAAGCGTCTTTTACCTACCTATGATGTTTTTGATGACGATCGCTATTTTGAACCAGGATACGAAGCTAATTACTTTACCTTAGATTCGATTAAGATTGGCGTTAGCATCTGTGAAGATTTATGGAATGACGAACAGTTTTGGGGGAAACGCAGCTACGAAGTAAATCCCATTGAAGAATTAGCACAGATAGGAGTGGATGTAATTGTTAACCTCTCGGCTTCTCCCTACAGCGTTGGCAAACAGAAACTAAGAGAAGCGATGTTAAACCATGCAGCTATTTCTTATCAAAAGCCAATTTTGTATGCTAACCAGGTTGGAGGAAATGACGATCTAGTTTTTGATGGTAACAGTGTGACATTTAATAGTGCGGGAGAAGTAGTTAGCCGCGCTAGAGGTTTTGATACAGATTTAGTAGTTGTGGAGTTAGAGCAACTTAGATCTGAGTTTAAGAAAGACAGAGAGACAGGGAGACAGGGAGATGGGGAGATGGGGAGATGGGAAGACAGGGGGAGTAATGAGGAAATTTTTAATGCCTTGGTATTAGGTGTTAAAGACTATGCCAGGAAGTGTGGTTTTACTAAAGCTATTTTAGGTTTAAGTGGTGGTATAGATTCGGCTTTGGTTGCTGCGATCGCATCTCAAGCTTTGGGTGCAGATAATGTCTTGGGGGTATTAATGCCATCTCCCTATAGTTCCGCTCATTCTATAACTGATGCAGAGGATTTGGTAAATATTTTAGGTATCAATAGCCAGAAGTTACCAATTAAAAAAGCAATGGAAGCTTATGATACTATTCTCGAGCCGATGTTTGCTGGCACAGAGTTTGGAGTTGCCGAGGAAAATATCCAGTCACGGATACGGGGTAATTTATTAATGGCGATCGCTAATAAGTTTGGTTACTTACTACTTTCTACGGGTAATAAATCAGAGATGGCGGTAGGCTACTGTACTCTCTATGGGGATATGAATGGTGGTTTAGCAGTAATTGCCGATGTGCCAAAAACTAGGGTGTTTGAGTTGTGTCGCTGGCTTAATCGCGATGGCGAAGTTGTCCCCGTCAATATTATTAATAAACCCCCTAGTGCAGAATTAAAACCCGATCAAAAAGATGCCGATTCTTTACCACCTTATGAGATACTAGACGATATACTGGAGCGCATTGTTTGCCAGCATCAATCAACTTCAGAAATAGTCAAGGCTGGACACGATACAGAAACAGTGGCTAAAGTAATGAAATTAGTTACTCGTGCAGAATTTAAACGCCGTCAAGCACCCCCAGGAATCAAAATAACCGATCGCGCTTTTGGTACTGGTTGGCGAATGCCGATTGCGAAACGATTATCAATGAGTCATGAACCATCAACAAGCAACAGTTAATCGACAAAAATTAACTCCTTATCTATTTTTATTACCAGCGATCGCTCTTTTAGGTTTGACGGTATTTTTCCCCGCTATACAGGCTTTTGCTTTGAGTTTCACAGAATACGAGTATGATATTACTCAACCTCCTCAATGGGTGGGATGGGAGAACTTTCAAAGATTATGGCAAGACAAATTATTCTGGCAAACAATTAAAAATACGCTGCTGTATTTAATTGGGGTAGTACCAATTTTAGTAATTGTTCCCTTGGGTTTAGCTATCATAGTCAATCAAAAATTACGAGGTATTAATTGGTTTCGTACTGCCTTTTATACCCCCGTTGTAATTTCAATGGTAGTGGCGGGAATTGCTTGGAAAGCTCTTTATACTCAGAATGGATTACTCAATCAATTCTTGCAACAAATCGGCTTAAATGAGGGGATTCCTTGGTTAACAGATCCTAAGTTAGCTATTTGGAGTGTCATGCTAGTAACTATCTGGAAAGGCTTAGGTTATTACATGGTGATTTATCTAGCAGGATTACAATCAATTTCTCCAGAATTATATGAAGCGGCAGCGATTGATGGTTCAGATAGCTGGCAAAAGCATCTAGATATTACTATTCCTTTGATGCGTCCTTATTTATTTTTAGTAGCAGTAATTTCAGCAATTTCAGCCACAAAAGTATTTGAAGAGATATATATTATGACTCAAGGAGGACCGAGAAATAGCTCTAAAACTGTGGTTTATTATCTCTATGAAAGAGCTTTTCAAGACTTAGATATTAGTTATGCTTGTACTATTGGTTTAGTCTTATTTTTAGGAATTTTAGGACTATCAATTATTAACTTAAAATTGACAGCACAAAATAATAATTAGGGCTTACTGAAAAAGTCCTAGTAAAACATTAGTTCTGTTAAAAATTGATTCAACAAGCGGCTCAACATATTTAATCATTATCAATGATTGCTTAAGTTATAATTATTGTTAATCGAAAACCTCTTGAAGAAGTTTTCCACAAAAAATAGACACAAAAACCCCTCTTAAGAGAGTAGAAAGATTCATAACTAAAAATATAATCGCAATAGTTGTCCCACTGCTTGAGGTAAGTTTAGTCATGATTTTATTCAAAGTAAATCTTCGTTTACCCTGACCAAATTTACCTTCGATAGCATTACGAATTCTTTCATCCTCTTGTGCTTGTTGTTTGGTTTTATTACTGATATTTTTAGGAGGTCTACCCAAAGGTACACCACTTATTCTGATTCCTTTTTCTTTACAGAATGCTCTATTCTTTCTAGTCCGATAAATTTTATCCACGTGGACTGAAGATGGATAATGTCCTGTCTTTTCTTTGAAAGATTCTACTCTTTCTATAAAATGACTAGATTCATTAAAATTTTCCCAACTTAAATAGTCTAAAAATACATAACCATCAACATAACTAGCTGATATTTTTGCCCCGAATTCTACAGATGAACCTGCCTTGCCTCTTACTATAGGTCGAATATGAGGTTGATTTATACTAACAATCCTGTCTTCAATACTATTTGTTTTTTGTTCGTGCATCCACAATTGTTGGCGGTATAGTTCCGTTGCGACTAGAAGCTTTTTATACTCTCCTCTACTCAAACATGAAAGAGAACTTCCTTGATTTAATAACTTTTCAATATGAGATAAATTTCTTTGAATGTACTGCAATTGTTGTTTAATTGCTTTGAATCTGGCTTTTCTTCTTGGTTTTCTTTGTTTGGCAATTTTCAGATAATTTTTCCGAGCTTTTTTTCTATATGTTTTGGGCTTGTTTTTTATCGTACTTCTCAGAGGTTTATATAATTTATCTATGGTTTTTTCTGTGACCACTCTTGCTTGATTTAATAAGTTTAAATCTGTTGGATAGGCTATGTCTGATGGACAGCAGGTTGCATCTAGGATTAGTTGACCTCTATTTTCTACTTCAACTTTTTCTGATTGACTTTTTTTTTGATGGTGATGAAGTTTCTTCTGCATTTTTCTTCACCATTGATTCGTTTATTTTATTAACTAAATCAATATCAATTCTCTGTCTAAAATGTGATAGCATAGAGGCATCAAATGGAGCTTCGTTACTATAAGTACACACCCCTATAAAATACTGTAAATAAGGGTTTTCTCTAATTTGCTCTACTGTTTCTATATCACTGATTCCTAACTTCTCTTTAATAATTAACGCTCCCAATGCCATCCGAAAACTTTTAGCTGGTGCGCCCATTTCTGGGGAAAAAAGTGAGGCATACTCCGATTCAAATTCTGACCAGGGTATCAGTTTTGCCATGATTACCCAACGGTTGTCAGAAGATAAGCTTCCTTCCAATTCAAAGTTTTCACATGAGTTAATCGATTTTTCGGTTTTTCGATACACCGCTTTCGTATTTCTGCAAGGTTTTTAAGGTATTTTACCGATTTTCCTTGCAGATAAATCAACTTTTTTTCTCCGAAACTCTCTTTTTGTCAGCCTTTCCCTATTATTCAGCAAACTCTAAGTAGGCGATCCGATAGTAAACGAGCAGAAAACAACGCTGAGCGTATAATTCGATGAACTAAAATCTTAAAAGCCTTTTCCTATAGTCTTTTCAAGACTTTGAATAAATACTTCACCAAGTAGTTTCAAAACAACTACAAAAAATGTCCACTAATTATACGAGTAGTTTTTTGACAGATAATTGCCGCTTTTTGGTCGAATTATACGCTTAGTTAGTCCAAACTGGACGTACAAGTCTCATTCTCCGCACAGTTTTGAGGAAAATTCTGGCTTAATAATTATAATTATACGTCGGGCGTTGTTTTCTGTTCCGTTGCTATCGGATCGCCAATTTAACTAAGGGGGTTCGGGGGTGAATAAGTCACACACCATAAAGCAAGGCAAATACATTTGAACGAAGTTCAGTACCGCCAATGGGTTGGCGTTGGGATACAGCCACCCCTGAGCTTATCGATTCCCCTCGATGGGGATGAGCTCAGCAATTAAATCAAGTTTCTAACAAGACAGTAAAATTTGTTAGAATGTGGTCATGGAAAGTATGACTTACACATATCGCATTCATCCAGATATTGACCAAGAAGTAAAAATGCTTGGTTGGCTTGAGCAATGTCGCCGTGTTTATAATTATGCACTGCGGCAAAGAAAAGACTGGATAAATAGCCGTAGGTGTAGGGTTGATGCTTGTAGTTTCAGGCAAGAATATATTATTCCTGCTGATGAACCATATCCCGACTACTACAAACAGCAGAACGCACTGACTGAAGCTAAGAAAAATATTCCTGAATTCAAAGCCGTTCATTCTCAAGTTCTCCAAGATGCTCTCAAAAGACTTGATAGGGCATTCAAAATGAGACAAGAAAGACAATTTGGGTTTCCACGCTTTAAAAAAGTTGGGCGTTATCGTTCGTTTGTATTTCCTCAGTTCAAGTCGAACCCTGTCACTGGATGGCAGATAAAACTTCCTAAAATTGGCATCTTGCCAATTGTTCTGCATCGAGCTATCCCTGATGGATTTGTAGTCAAACAAGTTCGGGTTTTGTTTAAAGCTTCGGGTTGGTATGCTCAACTGATTTTGCAGTCTGAAATATCTATTCCTGAACCAATGCCTCATGGCGAACCCTTGGGTATTGATTGGGGGATTTCCAGTTTTGTCGCTACAAGCTCTGGTGAATTGATTGATAATCCTCGGTTCTACATTCAGTCCCAAAGCAAGCTTAAATGGCTGCAACGAAGACTGAGTAAGAAACAAAGAGGAAGTAAATCTTATCAAGCATTGGCAAAAAAGATATCTTTGCTGCACGAAAAGATTGGTAATCAGCGACAAGATTTTCACTATAAAACCAGCCACCATCTTTGTCGCACCGCAGGAATGATATTTGCTGAAGACTTGAATATTTTGGGTTTGAGTAAGGGGATGCTTGCCAAGCACGTCTTGGATGGTGCGCCAGGGCAATTTCTCAATATCTTGGCTTGGGTCTGTCGTAAAACTGGGACTTACTTTTCACAAGTTGATGCCAAAGGTAGTAGTCAACTTTGCCCCGAATGTGGAGCTGATGTGCCTAAAGATTTGAGTGTCAGGATACATAGTTGCCCAGAATGTCATATTGTTATGCCTCGCGATGTGGCTAGTGGGAAAATCATAGTAAATAGAGGTATTGCAGCCGTTGAAGGTCTGGCGGTCAAGCTGGGTGTGGAGGAAGACTCGTAGAGTCCCAATGAGACACCAAGTTCTCAATGTGAGTTGAGAAGCCCACGGTATATTGCGTTAGCAATTAGCGTTGAGAGTATGTCACGAATTGCTTCTAGTTCTCTTCATCCCAATCAATGTATTGTGGAGGACTTGCGCCTGTCCGTTTGCTAATGATTGGATACCGCTTTTTGGGTGTCGCCTTCACTATGTCTATCACATTGATTTGATGCCTCCAATCATCACCAAAATCAAACCAGTAACCAAAAGCCTGTTCTGGTTTTAAATTCAGCGAACCGATTTTCGTCCGTGCCACATCGCCTGCATATTGACCCTCTTCAAGTTCATTCATGAATGACATAGATAATATATAACGTTTAGCTTTTGGATCGTATGGACCGCTGCCTCCAATCTGAAATTCATACATGTGCTCCTCTTCTCGCTCAAAGGCTTTAAAGATAGCATGATGAAGGTTTTCTAATGTTTGCTCGGAGCGAATTTCTATCGTTCGAGAAACAACTGGATTCTGTTCGACAAACGTCTCTGTTATGGGACCGTCAGTAAGAAAGACCTCTAAAACATAAACTCGACCGTTCTTTAAATCCCCTTCATTTGCTTCTGCTTCAATTTGTTGAGTTGCTTCATCTTCAAGTTCTCTCTCGTCAGGAATATAGGGAATGATTCCTTGAAGAAATGCTTGTTCTTGAACCTCACGGGGGGCATTGCGAATATCCATGATGAAACCATTGACGGATACCATCCAGATGAGAGGATTATCATCAATTCTACTTGGCAAACACCAGTCGGGACTCATTTGAGACATTTTCATCATGTCGCGAATCTGTTTCGATTTACCCTGTCCCGTACTCTGTCCCACTCCAAAATGTTTGTAGAGTTCCGTCGCTTTGATCTGGGGAGTTTGAGAAGAGTCATAAAGAAAATTGACCAAACCAATGGCATGGACGATACCACAAGCCCAAGTTTTGGCTTTTCCTCTAACCAAGGGAGAAGGGCGTTTGCGACACAGGGCAGCCGTCAGCTTTCGTGACATCTCTGCGTATTCGGTGTTGAGATAAGTCGAGCAGAAAGCATCAGTCAGGGCAGTAATTTCTTCAAATTTAGACTGCATCTGCTTTGGTACTTTATCCCCTGTCGATTTGGTCATGACTTCAAGTAGATTACGTTTTCAATTCTCCTGCTACATCTTTTAACGTATCATCTAAATAACATCTTGTTTAACAATTGACCAAGCCCCTAAATCTTTTCCCGACCAAAATGGCCCCCCTGGATGAACCAATAAAACTTGTAAATCATTATTATGATATCGATAGACAAGTATACCTGCGCTGTGAACACTCATCGTAATTTTGCCTCTAACTACCACTCCCTTGGTGTCAAATGCGAGCTTGTCTATGATGAGAAAGTTCGCGTTTGACCACTTCATCCTTTGAAGTGCAATATAGTTTGAGTTTTACTCTCATCCACAATTTCTAGAGCGACTACTTTGCCATTTCGATCTAATGCTTCCCAAACGGTCTTCGGTGCATGAATAGTGTGGGCATAGGTTACTTCCTCTTGTCCCGTGGAAATCGTCAAGTCGTTATCTCTATTGACTGAATCGTAGGCTAGCGACCATAAAGGAGCATTCTGGAGCGGGATTTGGTCACCACGTTCGGGATCGACTATTTCTAGCTTAATCAGCCGACCTCTATTGCCATTGGTAAATTGGTCGAAAAACTCGACCCATCGTTCTGGGTCAATTTGTTTGTTGCTCATTTACTTATCCTTTCTAACGAACTGTTCTAGTCAGTTTTTGAATTGGGAATTGATTGACTCTGTTACTGAGATTAGAGCTAAAATTTGAGGAACTTATGAGGAAAAATCAACCTGTCCCAACCCATGGCAATCGTATATGACTGACGCCAACAGCGATCGCCTTCCAAGATTATTCTGTTTGAGAACCGGACGTTATTAAATTACCAGGGAATAGGGTATCCAGCTAACAAGAAACCTGGGTTACTGGGCAACCGTAAATCAAGAAATCAAGTTACCTAGTAAGATATTTTTCTGGTTTTGTCAAAGTAGTCTCGTTTTAAACTGAGCCTCGAGTCAATCTCTAAAACCTTTGCCACACAAAATTTTAAGTTTGAGACTGACAAACAAGTGTGACCCTTTGCAGGAACTACATCCGCCTGGATTTTTGAACTAGGGGCTCAATCCCAGTAATAACCAATGGTGTTTCTAAAGAGCGCCCCACGGGCGCGATTGCGCTGTGCGCACCAGCGAAGCTGCTCGCACCCGTTATGAATTTAAGAAACACAGTCAAGGCGATCGCGGAAGAACCTAGCTCTTCGGGAGATGATCTGCTAAATTCTTGTATATTATTCCTGTATCCTGACAGTTAAAACCGTAACTTCAATGGTGTGATCGTGCCTGGTTAAGAGCGTGGTTCTGGGGATGATGTGTATGACATTGGTGAAGGGCTTGTCCTTATCCCG
>JASJDX010000128.1 GCA_030064975.1 Pleurocapsa sp. MO_192.B19 | reverse complement strand
ATTTGAAAGAACCAGAGCAAGAAAAACTCAAAGAAGTTAAACAAGTAGCTCCGATCTTAACTGAAATGCACAGTTTAAAAGAGGAACTAAGAAATATTTTTGAAACTAATAAAAATTGGAGTGAGGGACTATTGAATTTAGCCGATTGGTTAAAAGATATCTCCGAGTATTTTCCCAAAAGCTTTGGAACAATAAAAAGATGGATAGGCGAAATTATTGCTGATTTCGATGAAGGAACTACACAAGGAGTAGTAGAAGGAATTAATAATAAACTTAAGCTGATAAAAAGAAGGGCTTTTGGCTTTAGGAATTTTGATAACTTTCAACTTAGAAGCTTTTTAACTTGGCACTTTGCTAGTTAGTTTTACACGGTAAGTTCGGTAGAACCATCCAGGGCTTTTCATGTACTTGTGGGTTTAAACTATTAAACGAATCACCACTATTTTTACTTATCAAGATAGGGGTAAAAATACGAACCATAGAGGCATGTCTAAATTGTTTCTCTTGATAAATCCCTTGGTCAAATCGCGGATCGTATCCTGCAATTATTTCAGTGTTAAAAGTTTGGACTATATCTGCTTGGATATCTCGTAAATTTGGATCGCTTTCTTTTGCATAGTGTCTCGACAGACCAACCCAATCTACTCCTGCTACTGCCTCGATAACATTTTCCTGATTAATCCACTGTATGGCAACAAAATTAGAATCTAGTTCTTTTTTAATTTCTTCACAAACCCCTTTAAGACGGTAATTAATCCCATCCTTTGTTACTTCTTCGATAATCTCTCTTACCCGATCGATACCTGGTATCCCATCAAGATAATCAGTTAGTAGCTTTTGTTTAGTTCGATCTAAGGGAAGTTTTGTTTGAATTGATTTTTCATATTCTAATAATGGAGGATCATATACATTTAATGGAGGATCATATACATTCTCAACAGAACTACATGCTACATTCATAGTGCTAATAAAACTTACTTATCTACTGTTCAATTCCCTGCATCAATAAATTTTAAAGCTAATTTCAGTAGATCACAAACTCTTCTAGAAGGTTTATGGAATGAGGTTTTCAGCCGATATTACCTCTGGCTAGAAATCTTACTAGATCAGCTTTTGAAGCGATCTCGTTTACAATTGGCGATCGCCTAATGATGGTTAAACACTCGATCTCGTTGGCTGAAAACCGTATTGTTTCGTGACTTTGTGATCTACTGAATTTGTAAATAAAAGATTAAGAAAGCTAATCTTCGTAGCGATCGCCTATAAGGAAATTGATTGATTAATTTTTGATTGCTTAAAATTCGTTGTTGGTTTGCTGTTCCAGACTCCCTCCAAAATGCTGAATCAAGCTGTTAGCTTTTTTATACCCTTCCTGATTTTCTTGTTTATCAAACAAGAGTCTGGCAGTTCGCAAGTCTAAAATTGCTCTAGAATTAAACCCCAGATCAAAGGAAATCCCTGCTCGATGGAAGTATGCCCAACTATGACTAGGATTGCGTAGAATTGCATCATCAAAGTCTTTGATTGCCCCTTCTTGATCTTCTAGTCTGGCTAGGATTAAACCGCGCTGATAATAAAAATCTGCTTCATTAGGATTGAGTTGTATTGCCTGAGTAAAATCAGCGATCGCTCCACGATAGTCTTGTTGCTCTGCTTTGGCTTGCCCTTGCTGAAATATATTTGTCGCCGCGTTAACAGATTCCGTCGATATGGGAGTTGACGCATAAATATTTTGCGTTCTAGCCATGAAGGTTAAACCACTAAACAGAGTGATGATTTCGATACTAGTCAAAGTTAACAGGATCTTTGCCGTAATTTTGAGTGACATAATGTTGATTCTCACAACAATACAGCTATAGCAATCATCTTTTATGGGAGAGAGTAATGGGTAATGATTTAGCCACTAGCCACTAGCCACTAGCCACTAGCAAAATACTTTTTTCTCACATTCTCTTGAGAATTACTATATGACTATATTTTAGACTTGCTCGATCTAACATGATAAATTTTAATTAATAGGACTATGGGCAAAAGCTTTACGTGTCGTTCTTAGGGCAAGCCACCACTGCTGACAGGGCGACTTAGTTTTACCAGACCGAACCCTAGTTTAGGTATCCTAACTAAACTTTTTATTCGCGATCGCCAGTAAATACTTTTCTGTAGGAAGTTTGATATTAGAAGCTAAGTTAAATTTTTCTAACAGCTTGATAAACCAGTAGGTAGGATCTGGAAGGCAGACAATTTTACCATCACGAATTGTATAACCGTGACGTGCAGACCATTGGGCAGCATGATGTAAATTGTGCCACCCCTCACCCAAAGTGGCAAAGGCAACAAACCAATTATTACGGCTATTGTCATTACTAACAAAGGGTTGTTCGCCAACTATATGAGCCAGAGAGTTAACTAAGGCAACGCCATGAAAAAGTATCGTTGTACTTAAGAAGAAAGCACCGAGAAATTCTAGTCCACCAATCCCATAGGATATTGCGCCCAACAGAATTAGAGGAACGGCGTGTAAACGGTCAATTATTTTCATTACGCGATCGCTTTCTGTGTCAGCGGGAAGACTATCGGGAAGTAAGTTCCCAAAAACGTGCCATCCAAATTGTGACCAGAAAAATCCTTTCATACTTCTATATGGAGAATTCGGCGAGTGGCTATCTTCTGGGGTATCGGAGCGATTATGATGTCCTTGAAGATGATGACCTTTCCACCAGCTTGGCCCGATTTGCCCCGCAGAACAAGCAATCAAGCTACCAAGCCATTTGACCATTACTGGTGCTTGATAAGACTTATGAATAATTAGCCGATGGTAAATGCCTGTAATACTCAGCATCCGAATCCAGTAAAGTATAAAACCCCAACATAAGGCTTGCCATGAGAGTCCAGTCACTAGGACTAGAAGCGCTCCTACGTGGCAGACAGTTATCAGAATTGGCCCAAGACTATAGATAAAAACCAAGAGGTTTGGATACTGTTGCTGTTCTCGGTAAACATTGGTCATGTTTGAATTAATTTAGCTTTATTGAATAGTAAGAACAACATTTTCTTGTTATGTTCTCTTGTTTAGGAAATGTTTTTCACTATATCCAAAAATATCACTAAGATCATTCTTTTAATTCATACTAAGTGAGGATTTCAGAAAATCATCAAGGAGATTACAACGCGACCATAGCATAAGCGATCGCTTTCAACTTAACCTCTAATAATTTAAGATGCTTCTTTCTTAGTCGTAGTTTTTTTGGCTGTAGTTTTTTTAGCTTTCGTAGTCTTTTTCTTCCCGGTAGTGGTTTTCTTTTTAGTTGTAGTTTTTTTGGTAGTTTTCTTTTTGGTAGCTGCTTTTTCCGCTAATAACTCTAAAGCTTTTTCGAGAGTAATCTCTTCTACGGTTTCATCCTTGGGTAAACCAGCGTTTACCTTGCCATGTTTGACATAGTTTCCATAAGGGCCTTTGTAAATATTGACTGGTTCTTTATCTTCTGGATGTGGTCCCAATTCCCGTAGGGGTGTTTTTTTGCTTCCACCACGAGAACGTTTAGGTTGAGCGATTAATTCTAAAGCACGTTCAAGAGTTACGGTCAGAACATCATCTTCTTTTTTAAGCGAGCGATAATCTCGTTGTATTTTGGTATCTTCTGGCCCTTTAAACTCATGAACGACATAAGGGCCAAAACGTCCTAATGCGGCTTTAATTTTGCCTTCTGTAGCTGGGTGATGACCCAACAAACGGGGCAAAGACAACAAACCCACTGCCATTTCTAGAGTTACGTCCTCTTTAGTAACATTTGTTTTACTGTCTTTTTTAGGAATAGAACTCATTTTGGGCTTAGGATTATCATCTGTCTTATCTCCTAATTGCACATAAGGGCCGTATTTACCAATTTTAAAATAGATTGGTTCGCCAGTTTCGGGATGAATACCAACTTTTTCTGGGCCTTCTTTCTTCTGACGAATTAGGGCTTCAATTTGCTCGGGATTTAAGTCGGCGGGGGTCAAATCATCAGGAATAGAAACTTTTAAGGGTTCTTCTTCTTCTTCTTCTGCTTCAGTTTTTATTTCAATGTAGGGGCCATACTTACCGATGCGTACAGTAGCATCCAGATTTTCTAACTGGATAGTTTTAGCCAAAGAAGATTCAATTTCCTCGGTTTTGACATCAATCTGGGTTTTTAGACCTGTTTCTCCCTGATAAAATTTTTTCAAATAAGGTATCCACTCGGCACCTCCTGTAGCAATTTCGTCAAGAGTTTGCTCCATTTTAGAAGTAAATTCAGTATCTACTAAATCAGGGAAGTGTTCTTCCAAGAGGGCGGTTACAGCAAATGCCGTAAACGTGGGAATTAAAGCTTTTCCGCGCATCTGAACATAACCGCGATCAATAATTGTACCAATGACGCTAGCGTAAGTACTAGGGCGACCAATACCTTCTTTTTCCAAGGTTTTCACCAAAGATGCCTCGGTGTATCTGGCAGGAGGTTGGGTTTCGTGTCCGATCGCTTCTAGTTCTTTGCAGTCGGGCTTGTCTCCCTTTTTTAAAGGAGGTAGGAGAACTTCTTGATTTTCTAGGGCTGCCTCAGGATCGTCTGAACCTTCAACATAAGCCCTAAAGAAACCTGGGAATTCAATTCGTTTCCCGTTGGCACGAAAGACTACATTTTCTACGCTGACATCTACCGCAATTTGGGTTAGCTGGGCATCTGCCATCTGACAGGCGACGGTACGTTTCCAAATTAAATCATAAAGTTTGAATTCACGGTCTTTTAATCCTGTTTCCTTGGGAGTGCGGAAAGTTTCCCCCGCTGGACGAATTGCTTCGTGGGCTTCCTGTGCGCCTTTGCTTTTGGTGCTGTATTGACGAGATTTAGGACTAAGATATTCTTTGCCATACATTTGTTCTACACAGTTACGGGCGGCTGCGATCGCCTGGCTGGATAAATGCACTGAATCTGTCCGCATGTAGGTAATAAAACCCTTTTCATAGAGTTTTTGGGCTACTCCCATGGTTTCCCTAGCAGATATACCTAATTTACGATTCGATTCTTGTTGTAGGGTAGATGTAGTAAAGGGAGGAGAAGGACGACGTTTAGCAGCTTTTTCTTCCCGATTACTTACAGTCCAAGTTTTGTCGAAAATTCTCTCTTTAAGGGCATTGGCTTCAGTTTCGTTGAGTAAAACAACATCTCTGCCCTCAGCGATTTTTCCTGTATCGGGGTCAAAATCACTACCAGTAGCCAATCTTTTGCCATCTAGGGTAATTAATTTAGCTTCAAAAAGATTTTTATCTTGTTCCAAGTCCGCTTTCAAATCCCAATAACCCCCAGATTGGAATGCCCGACGTTCTCTTTCTCTGGCTACGGTTAAACGCACAGCAACAGATTGAACTCTCCCAGCGGATAAGCCCCAGGATATTTTTTTCCACAGCAGAGGAGAGACAGTATAGCCCACCAACCGATCCAAAATACGCCGCGTCTCTTGGGCATGAACCAAATCTTGGTCTACCTCACGACAATCCTTCAAAGCCTTTTGAATTGCTTCTTTGGTGATCTCATGAAACACCATCCTTTTTACAGGCACTTTAGGCTTGAGGATCTCCAGCAGATGCCAACTAATACTCTCTCCTTCTCGATCTTCGTCTGTCGCCAGAATCAATTCATCTGCCACTTTAAGGGCGGTTTTTAATTCTTTAACTACCTTCTTTTTCTTCTCTGGGACAACATAAATCGGCTGAAAATCATCCTCAACATTGATTCCCAAAGTTGCCCATTTTTTGTCTTTATAGGCAGGGGGAATCTCTTTGGCTGAGGGAGGTAAATCTCGGACATGACCCATAGACGCCTCAACCTGATAGCCAGAAGGCAGATAATTACGAATAGTACGAGCTTTTGTAGGAGATTCGACAATAACTAATGTTGACATATAGATGGAGTTAACGCAGTAAAATAGCAGGTGTTGATTTTTTTTATAGAGGTTTATTCACTAATTTATAGTTATAATCCCTCAAACAACAAACATCCTTTTTCGATCTCGTTTTAATTTCACCATAACCAAGATTAGCTCAGAGTTTATGCTCTATTTATTAAAAAGTAAAAACATAATAAGCTTAAACATAAGGTAGCCTGAGGGTTACAATCCTTTGTAAAGCTTTCTTAGTAATTGTTCAATCTTATCTATAATCTGACAATACCCAAAAACTATATGGATTTTTCTAGCAATGTAGCCTCTCAGCTTTATGCAGGGACGATTTTGCCCGAAGGCATCGTCATTATTACCCTGATAGTCATTTTAGTTGGCGATTTGATATTTGGGCGTAGTTCTTCTGGTTGGTTGCCCTATGTGTCGATCGCCGGTTTACTGCTCTCAATTGTAGCTCTAATCTTTCAGTGGGATAACAGTAACGCGATCGCTTTTCTCGGCTCGTTTAACGGCGATAATCTCAGCATTATCTTTCGCGGTATTGTAGCCCTCTCGGCTGCAGTTACTATCCCGATGTCGATTCGCTATATTCAACAGTCGGGGACATCTTTGGCGGAATTTATGGCTATTATGCTTACCGCTACCTTGGGGGGAATGTTCCTCTGTGGGGCAAATGAGCTGACGATGGTGTTTATCTCCCTGGAAATGTTGAGTATATCTTCGTATCTGATGACAGGGTATATGAAACGCGATCCTCGCTCTAACGAAGCTGCGTTAAAGTATTTGCTGATTGGAGCGTCTAGTTCGGCGATTTTTCTTTATGGAATGTCCCTACTCTATGGTCTATCTGGGGGAGAAACAAATCTTAATGAAATCGCCAATAAAGTTACGGAAATTAACGGTGTAGAATCTTTAGGCTTAGCTATTTCTCTCGTATTTATCATTGCGGGAATTGCTTTTAAAATTTCTGCTGTCCCCTTTCACCAATGGACTCCTGACGTTTATGAAGGTTCTCCTACTCCTGTAGTGGCTTTTTTATCTGTGGGTTCTAAAGCAGCAGGTTTTGCTCTAGCAATTCGCCTCTTAGTCACAGCGTTTGGTTCACTTACCGAACAGTGGCACTTTATCTTTACCGCTTTGGCAATCCTCAGTATGGTACTGGGCAACGTAGTAGCCTTAGCACAAACTAGCATCAAGCGGATGTTGGCATACTCTTCCATTGCTCAAGCTGGATTTGTGATGATTGGATTAGTTGCTGGTACAGACAATGGTTATTCCAGCATGATCTTTTACCTGTTCGTCTATCTGTTTATGAACTTGGGAGCGTTTACCTGTATTATTCTGTTCTCTCTGCGCACTGGTACGGATCAAATTAGTGAATACGCTGGTTTGTATCAAAAAGATCCCCTACTTACTCTCTGTTTGAGTATCTGTTTGCTCTCCTTGGGTGGTATTCCACCGATGGCTGGTTTCTTTGGTAAAATTTACCTCTTCTGGGCTGGTTGGCAAGCTGGGTTATATGGTCTAGTATTACTAGGCTTAGTCACTAGTGTCATCTCGATTTACTACTACATCCGCGTAGTTAAGATGATGGTAGTCAAAGAACCCCAAGAAATGTCTGAAGCTGTCAAAAATTATCCCCAAATCAACTGGAAAGTCCCTGGTATGCGTTCTCTACAGGTAGGTCTTGTAGTTTCAGCAATTGTTACTTCGTTAGCAGGAATTTTATCCAATCCTCTATTTACTTTGAGCACTAATTCGGTAAACAGTACGCCCATATTGCGATCGGCTATTATTACTCAGGAAATCCCCCAAAGTAAGGTTCAAGTTTCTGTAGTAGAAGATTTAATTAATAATTAACTTTATTAATTATTCTTATCCAAATCATATAAACATTTTGTCTGCTTCGGCAGACTATTTTTTTGGGCAATATTTGGCGATTGGCTCCGCCACCTCCCGAAGGGAGATCGCCCGTCTAATATAGTTTAACCACAGGTAAACCTTTTTTGGGAATACTGCTAAGAAAGCTTTCCCTAATTGAGTCTAATTTATAAAAGCAAATCAAACTCAATATGCCAAGCCAAACTGGTATTAAAATTATTTTTATAGGTAGATTAATTGCTATTAACAACAACCCTAAAATTGCTAACACCGCTGTAAAATTTAGGCAAAAATCTTTAACTTTATCTATCAAAATTACCGATTGCCGACAACTAGGGCAATGCTTTGTATGTCTGTGCCAGCGATCGTATAATTGTTCATTATTTAATTCTTGAAAAGGTGCTTCTGTTACTCCCTGCCATTCAGGTTGACCCCCAGCAAATTCATCTAACCATTGCCGAAAAGTAACGATGCCAACGTCAGCTAATGAAGTCATAAAATATGACTTTTGCCAAGTTTTATCCCCTATGGATTCGTTAACAGCTTGGGAGTGCATCATTGATAAATCTTGGTTACTTAACTTATAGCTAGATGAATGTTTTAATCCAGTTGGCAAATATTTGGGTAGAAGTTCCAACCAGAAGTTACGTTTTTGTGGAGTTCCATCAAAAATAAACTTACCAATATGTTTACAATAACCGGGTTTTGTGGGAACAAAATATAACTGAAACCAAGCAGATTTACCGTTAGAATATTTGTAGATTGTTGTATTAGAACAGGGTGGAGTAAACTTTCGCGTAGCATCCATATCTTTGTTAAAGATATTGTAACCAGAATGCTTTAAAGTAAAACCATCTTCTGCTGACATTTCTCCAAATACTTCATTTTGTTGCATGGGGATAGCTCTTTGAGGAGAAAATCCAGCAATTCCTTCATGTAAAAATTGGGCGTGAGAAGGGTCAAAACTACTCTCAACAGAGACAGTATAACCAACAGGAACTTCTGACATAAACCAATCTGTCGAAGAGCTATCAAGCTTATGCTCTGGCATTACAGCAGGCTGTTTTGAAGTGCAATCTTTAAAAGCAGTAGGACTATCGTCCAGCCAGATCCAAAGTAGTCCTTGCAACACTTGAGTTGGATATGTTGTTACTTTTGATTTTTCGCTATTACAAGCAGTATCTTTGGCCTTTTCATTACTCAACATGGGAATATTTGTGCATTTACCTGCCCCATCAAAACACCAACCATGATGCCGACACATTAGGTTTCCATCTTCATTGATACTTCCCTTAGATAGCTGCGCCAGTTTATGGGGGCAAGTATCATCCATTGTTATCCATTTTTGATGTTTGTCTCTCCAAATTACTAGCTTTTTTCCCAGCAAAGTGATTGGAGTCGGTTCAGAGGGTTCCAGATAACTTATGGGAGTTACTGGATACCATTGTTTAGTCCAGGAAAAGTTAGTTATCATCAATTAAAGTTGTTTATTTTCGTAAGATTATATTCACTCTTTATTTCTACTCTAACAATTTCTCTTTTTTGTCTTTCTTGAGCGCGGAATGCGGTCACCGTTACTCCGTCTTCTGAAGGCAGTGTAACGGTGACCAATCTGCTTGATTAAATTCCACACTCCATCATGACTATCTCCCAGACAAGTTATATTTCTATTAAGAGGCTGCAGAAAATTTTCTTTGTATAATCTTTTGCCTAATCCAAGGTAGAGCGATCACTTTTCAGCTATTTTAATCTTAGATTTTTTCTGCAGGAAAGGGAACAGAATTCATCACCACAGAAACCGCAGGATCGGGTTTGCGCAGCACCAAGAAATCTTGTCCTCCAGGAATATAATCAACTATCTGGAAAAATGAGCCAAAAACTCTGATTACCTCAGCGCGAGTTTGGAATACATCCCAAGCAGAACCACCAACACGAGTCGAATAAGTCGCTTGAGAATCATCAGAAGTCAAGGTATAGCTACCTTTTTCTCTTAATTTGTTCATCTCTTCCGTACCTAGCAACAAAGAGGCATGATTTTGACCTAATACTGAACAGATGAATATTCCACCAGGACGCAAAATTCTTTGCATTTCTGCTAGCCACAATTCTTGAGTATCAAGAGGAATATGGGTAAAAACTGAAGAAGCTAACATAAAATCAAACGAGTTATCTTGCGCAAAGGAAAGAGGTGGTGTGAGTTCATTATGATAAAACTCTATTTCAGGTAAATTTGCTTTACACCACTCAATCATTTCTGGGTTAACATCTGAACCCACTAGCCTAACTCCATCAATACAGCGAAAATGTCTTAGTAACCTTGCTGTACCACAACCTAACTCAAATATTGAACCGATAGTTCTAGGGTTAATAGAAAAGTGTTCTAAAATTTGTAATAAGCGCAATACAGAGTAGTATCCAGTCTCGAAATAAACATCCCCATTACTTTGTTTTTCTAATTCTTGTTCATCTAAAGCAGCCGTCTTGGCAATCAATTCTTTTGGGGGAACAGGACCACAAGGAACTGAACGAAAATTAGCGCTTAATTTGGTTTTGACATATTGCTCAAACCGATTTTCTTCAATTAAACGTTTAATATGGTAAACAGTAGTTTTTGGTAATAAAATCTTAGCTGTTTTACGGGCAATATTTAACATAGTAGAAAAGGTGTTTGAAGTAATTTGTGTTACGTTATTAAGCCAAGTAAGTTTAATTAAATAGAAAATAGTGATGGTAAGCAATAAGTAGTAGGCAATAGAAACAAGATTTTATAGTTTTTTAAGAAATTAAAATTAATCCCTTTTCCTGTTTTGGTGCGCGTACATGCGGCAAACCGAATCGCCTTTGTTTGGCAGATTAAAAATCCGCAGGGTCGCACCGCTTTTCCCTCAACTTAACCGAAGTATATCGGACTTATGCAAGATGTCTAATATACCTATCACGGAGGGAATCTCCGCACCGCGCTGCATCGCTTTTTCAAGTTAACCGCAAGATTTTGATAAGCAGGCAAGATTTTAAGAGATTTAACCAATTGCCTGTCATAAAGTTAAATTGAAAACTTCGCCAAAGAAAAAATAAGTCGTTAATGGCGATTGCGCTCTGCGCACTGGCGAAGCCAATCGCTTTTGGCATTTTTAATAACTCACAGTCCGTTTACAAAATGAATAGATACCACCATTGGAAAAAACTTAGCCTCATTGGTATTTCCATTATGGGGACTTCACTACTAAGTTCCTGTCATTCAGTCGATCCTGCTGCCAATGCAAGCCAACCTGAAGTCGTTTCTGTGGAGTTGGCCACAGTTAAAAATGGCACAATCAGAGATAGTTCTGAGTTTGTCGCCCAACTAGAATCACGCCAGTCTGTTATTTTGCAACCCCGAGTTGAAGGACAAATTGAGCGTATCTTTGTTCGCGCTGGCGATTTGGTAAAGGCAGGAACGCCGATTATGCAAATTGATGCCAGAGAACAACTGGCTTCTGTCGAAAGTCGAGCCAGTGAGGTTGATTCTGCCCGTGCGAATATGCAACGCACCTATGCTAACAAACAACAGGCAAAAGCTAATCTATCGCGATCGCTTGCTACTCTCAAAAATGCTGAAGCTAATCTCAAAACCCTAGAAGCAGATCTTCGTAAAGCTCAGGCGGAATTGAGATTTAACCAAGGGCAGTACCAGCGTTATCAACAAGTTTATGCTGAAGGTGCTATCAGTAGTCAAGATGTTAACCAATATAAAAATAGTTTAGATATAGCTCAAGCGGAACTAGAGGCAGTAGAGGCTGAAATTCAAGCTCAAAAGTCTGAAATCGAATCTCACAGAGCAAGCATTAATGCTCAGCAAGCCGAAGTAACGGCTCAAAAAGCAGAACTCGTGCGGGCAGAACGACAAATTCAGCAAGCACAGGCAAATACCCAGGAACAAGAAGCGAGACTGGACTACTATAGTATTACTGCGCCTTTAACGGGCAAAATTGGCAATATTCCCGTTAAAGAAGGAGATTTTGTTGACACTGATACTAAACTAGCCCAATTAGCACAAAATGAGGTTTTAGAGGTCAACGTTTCTATTCCAGTTAATCGGGCATTAGATATCGATCTTGGGACAAAAATAGAGCTACTGAACGCTCAAAACCAAGTTGTTGGCATCAGCAGGGTCTTTTTTATTGCGCCCAACGTCGCCAATGGTTCGCAGTTGGTTTTAGTAAAGGCTCGTTTAGATAATGCTGAGGGTAAATTACGAGCAGACGAGTTTATTAGAGCTAGAGTCATTTGGGAAGAGCGAGGGGGGTTAAAAGTTCCTACCACGGCTATTTCTCGTATTGCAGGACAAAACTTTGTTTTTGTCACCGAACAGAGCGAGACGGGATTAGTAGCTCGCCAAAAACCAGTACAACTAGGAAATATTCAAGGGAATTACTATCAGGTTCTCGAAGGACTCAAACCTAACGAACAGATTGCTGTGACTGGATTGTTGCAACTTTATGATGGGGCTGCGATCGCTCCCAAATCGTAAGTCGTATCGTAAGTCGTAAGAGTCGGACAGTGTTGCCTTCTTTTTAAACAATCCACAGGGTTTTCACCCAATAACTATGCAATTAGATGCCGATGGATAGGTACTACTCTAACAAGTTTGAATTTAGGGGTAAATCTTCTGACTCCGAACTCCGAACTCCGAATTTCGAACTTTTTTGAGCATCCATCATTTCAAAATTGGCAGACTAGTACTAATCACCTTCCAAATTCCTCCATTAATTTGTTCTATCAAAGATATTTCTGTAAAAGTAACTGAAACAGGTAATATTTCAGCTCTAATTTTTTTGTAGGCAGATTCTTTTCCTGATGCATTTCGGGGATGTAAGAGAGTGATATGTGGAGTGTGTCGAACACAGTTATTGCCCAGAAGTTTACAGCGTAAGTCGTCAAACGCCGCGCTAGAATTTGCCATTGGAATCATGACACCATTATTGACCATTCTCTGTGGCATTCCTAGCTCAAAAACTATTTCGATGTTTTCTATACATGAAAGCTGTTGTAACAAAGGTATCCACAAGTCTAACTCTTCATCTCTACACAAAGTTACATGGGCTGGAATAATTGAGTACTGTTTCGGATCGAATTTTCGTCGTACAGCGTCTATCTGCGATCGCTCTGGTTCGGGTACAAATAAGCTTAGTTGTCTTCTGATTTTTAGCATGATGAAATCGGAAGAACCCTAAATTGAGTAATGCTATTTAGTTAATTTGCAGTTAGCAGCAAGATTTTAACAACTAAGCACATTTTTGAAAGAGTTTTAAAAACAATTTTTTTAAAGTTTAAATATAGCACTTCAACCTAATAAAAAATTATTGCTAGTCATTCATTAGTTTAGTGCAAATAACTTTAATATCTGCAATATTACTTAAGGAGAATAATTCAATGAAATCTGTTTTGTGTGGTTCTTTGTCTGCTTTAGTTTTGGGGTTAAATTTATTTACTGATATCAAAGTAGAAGCTTCAGAGATAACCCCTTTCAGTTTAGTTCAATTAGCTCGCAAAGGCTATTTTATAGAACACAATATTCCCAGCTATGGTAATCTCAATTCTGCTATAAGATCGCGCCAAGTTAGGGCTGAAGATGTTGTAAAAGCTGCGATCGCAGAAGGAAGATTGTCTCCTAAAACTCTAGAAGATAAAGGATATTTGAGGATTGTAGAGATCAAGCTAAATCGCTTGTATGGTAGATAGGTTTTGACGAAGATAAATTAATAGCAACATCAATAATTTATCGTCGAGTTTTTTTATTAACCGCAAGAATTTGATAAGCACGCAAGATTTAGAAAGCTCTGTCCCATTGATTTTCATAAAGTTGAATTAAATTGCGATCGCTTTTGAATCTTTAAATCTTTAAAATATCACATTCATGATAATTTATGTTTTCCAAATCTTTTATTAAACGACCTGTTCTAGCTATTGTTTGCGCCATTATTATTACGCTATTAGGGTTAATTGCTATTCCCACTTTACCTGTAGAGCAATATCCCAACATAAGCCCAGTACAGGTAGTGGTATCGGCAAACTACACGGGTGCTAACGCTCAAGTAGTGGAACAGAATGTAACCAATGTTTTAGAGCGACGCATTAACGGCGTGCCAGGGATGCGCTATATCACCTCTAATAGCAGTAATGATGGCACTAGTACGATTACGGTTACTTTTCGACAGGGATACAGTCAAGACATTGCTGCGGTGGACGTGCAGAACCGTGTTGCTCTGGCTGAACCCCAACTACCAGAACCAGTCAGGCAAACAGGAGTTAGCGTTACCAAACAGTCTAGCGCGATCGCGGTTAGTATTGCTCTTTATAGCGATCGCTATGATGGAGTGTTTTTAAGTAACTATGCCGACCAATATATTTTAGAAGCTCTCAGACGCATACCTGGGGTAGGTTCGCTTACTCCCTATGGAGAACGTCGCTATGCGATGCGGATCTGGCTGAATCCTAATCAGCTTGCCAGTCATAACCTGACAGCTAATGATGTGGTGGAGGCTCTCGAAGAACAAAACTTCCAAGTAGGAATTGGACGGATCGGACAACCACCAACGGTTACAGGGCAGCAGTATCAAATCGATCTGCAAGCGGTTGGCAGACTCAGGGAGGCAAAGGAATTTGAGAACATGATTCTCAAAAGCGAGCCGAATGGGGCGAGCGTGCGTTTACAGGATGTTGGTCGTGCCGAACTGGGAGCGGAAAGTTATACTTCCTTTGCTAAGTACAATGGCAAAGAAACTGTGGGCTATGATATTATGCAGCTTCCTGGTAGTAATGGTCTGGAAGTTGCCAATGCGGTTAAAGCGGAAATGGAACGTTTGGCGAAAAGCTTTCCGCCCGATGTTAACTATTCAATTCCTTACGATCCATCCTTATTCGTAGTAGCATCTCGCCACGAAGTCATTAAAACCCTTTTCCAAGCAATTATTTTAGTCGTCCTGATTATTTTTGTTTTCTTACAAGACTGGCGGACGATGCTAATCCCTACCATTACGATTCCCGTGGCTTTAATCGGTACTTTTGCCTTTATCAAAGTCTTTGACTTTTCCATGAATAGCTTGACGCTGTTCGGTTTAATTTTGGCAACGGGGATGGTGGTAGACGATGCCATTGTCGTTGTGGAAGATATTGCTCGCCGTATTGAAGAAGGACTGACCCCAACTCAAGCTGCGATCGCTTCAATGCAGGAACTTTTTGGTGCTGTTATTTCTACTTCACTGGTACTGATCGCGGTTTTTGTTCCAGTGGCGTTTTTCCCTGGTGTCACGGGACAGCTTTACAAACAATTTGCCCTGACAATTGCTTTTGCCGTCGTTATATCCACCTTTCTCGCCCTGACTCTTACCCCCGCTCTTTCTGCTTTACTGTTACGTAAGGAATCGAGTTTTTCTTCAAAGAAAAACAGCATCGCTCGCGTTCTCAACTGGTTTTTCCTCTGGTTTAATCGGATTTTAAATGGAATGCAGTCTAGGTATCAGCATTTGCTGCATCTAGCAGTTCGATGCAAAATGTTGGTCATTGGTTTGTTTGTTGTCTCTCTAATGGCAACAGGTTGGTTCTATCTTACAGTTCCCACCGCATTTATTCCCGAAGAAGACCAAGGATACGTAATGAACATTATCCAGGGGCCAGAGGGAACTACCCAGGAGTATACGGGTGAAGCGATCGCCAAAATTGACGAGAAAATGAATCAAATTCCTGGAGTTGATAGCACCTTCTCTCTAGGAGGTGTTGGCTTTACGGGTAACATTGCTAATAGCGGAATTTCTTATATCACTCTCAAACCTTGGCAAGAGAGAAACTCTGAAGATTCTTTCCAAGCTATTCTCGGCAAAGCTCAAGAATCTCTGAGTACAATCTCCCAAGCAAGCATCTTCTCGATTAATCCCCCTGCGATTATGGGTTTAGGTAGCGTTGGTGGCTTTGTATTCCAGTTGCAAGATCGGGGGGGTAACGATCTCAAAGATTTTCTACAAGTCAGAGATAAGCTACTCGAACGTGCTAACCAAGCCCCAGAGTTACAAGAAGTATTTAGTACTTTTACCGCCAATGCTCCCCAAAAAACGATCAAAATCGATCGCGATCGCGCTAAGGCTCTCCAAGTTGAGGTAGACGATATTCTAAGCACTCTGCAAATTCTAATAGGTTCGCAGTATGTTAATGATTTTAATGCCTTCAATCGCACCTATCGCGTTTATGTTCAAGCAGACAAGCAATTTCGCTCCAACCCGCAAGATATTGACAAACTTTACGTTCGTTCGGCGACGGGTCAAATGATTCCTTTAGGAAATCTGGTTAAGATGACACCGACAACTGGGGCGCAAACCATCACTCACTATAACTTATTTCGCTCGATTGAAATCAACGGTATGGCAGCACCTGGCTATAGTTCTGGACAAGCGATCGCAGCTATGGAAAGAATCGCTGCTGAAGTTGTACCGCCGACGATGGGATTTGAGTGGTCGGGAATTTCCTTAGAAGAGATTTCTACAGGCGGACTTGCTCCGATTATCTTTGGTTTGGGTTTAATCTTTGTCTTTTTAGTGCTAGCTGCTCAGTACAATAACTTTATCGATCCACTGATTATTATGCTGGCTGTTCCCTTAGCTATTTTAGGTGCATTACTGGCACAGTCGATGCGAGGCTTTGCCAATGATGTTTACTGTCAGGTAGGGTTAGTAATGCTGATCGGTTTAGCCTCTAAAAATGCCATTCTGATTGTAGAATTTGCCAACCAATTGGGAGGAGAATTACCCATTGTCAAAGCTGCGATCGAAGCTGCTGTTTCTCGCTTGCGCCCCATTCTGATGACGGCTCTTTCGACACTGATTGGAATTTTCCCGCTGATGGTAGCTACTGGTGCTGGTTCTGCCAGTCGTCAATCCATTGGCACTGCTGTTTTCGGCGGAATCTTGGTAGCAACCTTCCTGACTCTATTTGTCGTACCCGTTCTTTATATTGTTATTACGGCATTGTTTAAATCTAGAGCAAGGTTATCGCATGGTGGTGAAAAGGCTTTGTCTATTTGAAGGAAGGAGGAAGAGGGCAGGAGGAAGAAGTATATTTGAAGGAAGAGGGAAGAAGGAAGAAGGTTATTGAGATAGCTTCTGTAAGGTAGAAACCATTATTTTTTGCATTTCTTCTACTTCGTTCATTGCATTTGTAAATAGTTCTGGTTCAGCTAAACCTACTTTTTTAGCAATAATCAATTGAGTATCTAATTCTCTCAAACTACCCAGAGCAATCCGAAGATAACGAATATATTCTTTTCTGTACATTCTCCCATAACCTTCGGCTATATTTGATGATACGGATACTGCTGCACGCCTAATTTGATTAGTTAGCCCATACAATTCTGATTTAGGAAAATGCTTTGTTAGTTGATAACAAATAACGCAAATTTCTACAGAACGTTTCCAAATAAATTGTTCTCTATGGCTCATCTTTTGCAGTTTAAAGAAGAAAGTTTGATGTTATGCGCGTCGTATTATAACCTCTACCCTCTTCTTCCTTCCTTCTTCCCTCAGTCCTCTTCCTTCTCCCTTCTTCCCTAACACACAACTTTTCTATCCCAACAAGATAAGGTATGAAAATATTTCTAACAGGGGCAACAGGTTACATTGGTACTGTCGTTGCCCAAAAACTTCAAGCAGCAGGATACTCGGTTGTTGGTCTTGCTAGAACCAAAATGGCAGCACAAAAGCTAATACTCCGAAATATCGAACCATTTATCGGAGACTTGCGATCGCCCGATTCTCTAATTCAGGTGGCTCGCCAAACAGATGGAATTATCCACACGGCATTTATTCATGACTTTAAGAATTGGACGAGTGCAGTTACGAGGGAACGCAAATTTATTGCAACTATATCTGACGCGCTAGCGGGTTCGGGAAAACCTTTAATTGTCACCTCTGATAGTGGAGTCTTGGGAGATACAAAAAAGGCGATCGCCGATGAAAATTATCCGATCTCCAAAAACGCAATTCTTGCCTGTCGCGCCCAAGCGGAACGAGATATCCTACAAGCGAGTCAACTTGATATTCGGACGGTTGTTCTACGGCTACCTTTTTATGTTTACGGACTAACTAGCGGAACGTTCCTTGCAGCAATGCAGATTAAAACGGCATTAGAAATGGGAGTCTTTCAATACATTGAATCTGGTAACCAGCAAGTTTCTACGGCGCACGTCGATGATGTAGCCCAGCTTTATTTACTAGCTTTAGAAAAAGCACCTGCGGGTTCTCTGTTTCAGGCAGCAACCGAATCGGGAATTACTACTAAAGCGATCGCTCAGGCAATTGCAGATATGACAGTATGCGATACCGAAAGCATCTGTTTTGAAGAAGCCGTTTTCAATTGGGGAGAAACCTTAGCAACGTTTTTTTCCATCAACAATCAAATCTCTGCCACTAAAGCGATCCAACAGCTTGGTTGGCAGCCACAAGTAGGACGATCGCTGCTTGAAGAAATAAAAACTGGGTGGTATCGCACTTTAAGTAACGACTTTGACGAGACAACTCGATTAGAAATGTTGAGGCTGCTCGATCGAAAACCCTCGCCTATCTACTCAACTAATTCAATTTCTCACTAGACTTTTTATAACCAATCGAAAAAACAATGCAATCTTTATTCAATAGCTTTACTTTTCTGATTAGCGCGATCGCTATGACCTCTAGAAAAATTAGCGTCGCGATCGCCGATGATTATCCTCTCGTTCGTAATGGCTTAATCTTAATGATTCGCAATCAACCAGATTTTAAATTGGTAGGGGAGGCAAGTAATGGACTGGCTGCGGTAGAACTCTATCGCCAGCAGCACCCCGATGTCATATTGATGGACACTTGTATGCCACAGATGGACGGTGTAGAAGCGATCGCCGTTATTTGTCAAGAGTTTCCCGAAGCGCGTATCATTGCCCTGAGCGAGTGCGGTTACGACGAAGATCTTTATCTATCACTGCAAGCAGGAGCGAAAGGATATTTACGTCAAGATAGTTCCTTGGATACCGTAGTCAATGCTATCCGTCAGGTAGATAGCGGACGACAGTATCTTTTACCCGAACTAGCAACCAGGTTAACCGAACTCACGAATTTACCGCGTCTGAGTGAGAGAGAGGTAGAGGTACTGGCGTTAGTGGCACGAGGAAGAACCAACCCCCAAATCGGCGAATCCCTAAATATCAGCCTGAATACCGTTAAATTTCACGTTAACAATATCTCGATCAAACTCAACGCAAGCGATCGCACATCCGCTGTAGTAATCGCCATCAAACAAGGAATTCTCAAACCCGAATCTGTTCTTTAATTACCTATACGATCGAATAGTTTTTGGTTGACCTACCCGATTGGGTAGTCCGCTCGTTTAGCAAATATGTAAATATTTAATAAATTCAGCATAAAAAAAGTAAAACAATTTTAGTAAAACTTTACCTTGTCGCTGTGGGAAGAATCCTTCCTCGCTTGAAGAAGAAGCAAGTAGATCGGTGTGAAAATGTTTTTTCTAAATTGAGAGAGGTCTGAATCCTTTTTCAATTTATCTCTTATTCCTTCATCCCTCTTCCTTCCTCCCTCTTCCTTCTTCCTTCATTAATAAACTCAGGCGATCGCGTCAGATACTTATCGGAGAAAATGGTGATGTCAAACCAAGAATCTTTATTTGTCGATCTTTCCCAAGAAGAGAATGTTTTAAAAATATTGCCTCGGCCACCTCTCTATACCAGTAGCGAAGCCGAATGGAAAACGATTCAATTTCAGCATCACCATCAAAAAGCAGGGGAAAGTCCTCCTTGTAGCCACCCGCATCATTTTATTATCATTCACAATCTTCAACAGACTACACAGATAGAACGGACGTTCGATGGCAAAAAGCGACAAGAAAAAGTGAATACTGGCGAAATCTCCTTAGTTCCAGCAGGTGTTTCCCATCATGCCAACTGGAATCAGGACATGAATTTTTCACTGCTAATCTTCGATCCTACGTTAGTCAAACGTGCAGCATATGAGTCTATCGATCCCGATCGAGTCGAGTTAATACCGCAGTTTGCCAAACCAGATCCGTTAATCTCTCAAATTGGTTTGGCATTAAACAACGTACTAAAAACCGATCCACAAAACAGCCAATTCTACGCTGAGTCGATGACAACGGCTCTAATTGGTCATTTATTACAACATTACTCGACTAACCAACCCGCGCTCGATAGCTTTACAGGGGGAATTCCTAAATACAAATTAAAACAAGCTATTGCCTATATTAACGAGCATCTAGCAGAAGATTTATCCTTAGAAGCGATCGCCACTGAAGTTGGCATGAGTAAATATCATTTCGGTCGTTTGTTCAAGCAAGCCACTGGTTTTTCTCCCTACCAATACACCCTCAAATGTCGAGTCGAACGGGGAAAAGAATTATTGCTGCACAAAAAGCTGAGTATTACTGAAGTTGCCCTAGAAGTTGGATTTTCGAGTCATAGTCATTTTACACAGCATTTTAAAAAACTACTAGGAGCTACCCCCAAACAACTCCTTAAATCCCACATTTGAATATAATACAGATAATTTGTTAAAGAAGAATAAGCGATCCGTAGGCTAGGCGGAGCCTAATCGCTCTTTGCTTAAAGTTACAGAATTTACTTGATGTCTCTTGGTAAATTCAAAGGCAAGCAAAGCTGCATTATGCTCTGCGTGACAAGCGTATATCCCTGAAACCTTACCGAGTAATTACTTACAAAGTGATATTAATTAACTATATCAATCAGATAAGCAATACTTGTTAAATAGAATTTCCTGATTTTATTTTTGAACATTAACTAATTAAGACTCCCATGTGGTTAAAATAAGCAAGACTCAATTGATTATTACGGGATACTACAAATTGATTAACAAGCTTGAGCGGAAAAAAGATCGTTTTTTAGTTTTATTTCGTCTGGGAGCGATCGCTTTAGTTATGAGTATTATGTTTAGTTCCACTGCTACAGCTAAACTATTTGATGGTCCAGTAGACCAACTTCCCGTGCAACAAAGAGTTGCCCTCAGGAAAGGAGAAGTAATTTTATTAGGCGAGCGAGGTCAATATACTTGTCGCGTTTTAACTACATCTTCAATGGATAATGTTTGGCAGGTTTTAACTGATTACAATCGTTTCTCTGAGTTTTTGCCAGGGGTTACTAGTAGCGAACTAATCGTCAATAATGGCGATCGCAAAGTATTTGAACAGATTAATAAAATTAAAACTTTAATTTTTAGTATTGAGTCTCGCGTCGAGATTGCTACCATCGAATTTTATCCCCAGCAAATTGCTTTTAAAGCAATTGATGGTGATTTGAAGACTTTAAATGGCAAATGGATTTTAGAACCAGTATCACCCTATCCTAGCGCGCCTCCCGATCAGGTTTTAATTACTCACACAGTTTTGGTAGAACCGGCGAAAACCCCTAGCGATAGCCTCTTTTTTGGCATCTATGAAGACAGTTTGGAAAAAACTTTAGTAGCAATTAAACAAGAGACAGAAAAGCGTTTTAATTCATGAACATCTTGTGCAAATCAGACTGAAATTAGTGTTTATTCTTTTGTTGCATAAGTAGACCACGCTTCCATAGATGCTGGAACAATCGGTTTAATCAACTCTACAATTGCCTGAGCATAAGCACCAATTTCGCTTTGTGCGCCAGCACCCAAACGCAAACCAATAAAATTCAATAGAGCTTGCAGTGAGACTGTCCAAACCCAAGAAGTATAAACAGAAGGAATCAAAACTCCTCTAGCTTGCTCTCGTCCCACACCTAATTTCAACAATTGAGTATAAGCTTGATAGCTATTTTCACACTGTTTGGCGTAAATTTTTATGGCTTCAGAATTAATGTCTTCGTCCAGAATACCAAGAGTTGCTTGTTTATTATTTTTTG
>JASJDX010000127.1 GCA_030064975.1 Pleurocapsa sp. MO_192.B19 | reverse complement strand
TGATCGCTCGAACCTAAAAGATATCTACTCTAGTTCGTCCAAAGTTTTTATTGCTGCAAGAGATAGAGATACTTTTTTGAATTTAAAAGTAGATGCTCAAATTAATACTTACGAATTTAATTACGAGCAGAATTCTCGAACACAAACTATTACACTTTTGCGTGAAAACACCAGTAATAATTTAAACAATTTGGATTTAGTTAGAATGCAACTTGTTCCTGGTTTTTGTCTGGGGTTAGTAGTTTTTTCTGAAGCAGGGAAAGAAGAATTAATCAAATTAAGACAATGGTGGTCTGAAAGAAGCTCCCAACAGCTACCTGTTCCTCCCTTAATAGAACTAGATTCAGATTCAGAAATAACGGTACTACAAGCAGAATTTTGGCAGCAAATGTATGATCGAATGGAACAACAAACCCATGCTGTAGCTGAAAGAATTGCCACTTTGCAAAAGCAGTATTTAGGTTTGAGAACACTGCACGAAAATATGCAAAATGCTTTTGCTACAGTTGAAGATTATTTAAGTCAGGCAAAATTACCACCACTACAGTTGATGTTTGATAATCAACCAGTCAAAAAACTGATTGAGCCAACTAATTTTGTTGATTCCAATTCACTACAAATTAAACAACTATTGCCAATATCCTCACGGGGATTAGCTATGGTAGAACTTCACGTAGTTAAAAAATACGATAATGTTTCAGGACACTTAACTGTGCAGTTAAAAGCTTGTGAAGACAATACTTGTTTTGCTAAATGGCAAATCCCCTATCAGCAATTGCCCAATGGTTGGTTAAGTTTAGATCTTCCTGTTATCGATCTAGGAAGAAAACGAGATGTAGAACTAATAATTGAATGGCATACTAATATCGGTCCTGCGCCTTCCTTGTCTCTAGGGCAAATACAGCCTGTTCCTGAAGTTCAAGCTCACAATGGTGAAACTGGATTAGAACGAAGTTTAGCTTTCCGTCTTTGGAGTGGTTTACCAGGTACAAGAAAAGTCACTAGCCCTTATCTGTTACCAATTGGTGAGGAAGATAGAGAATCTATTAATTTAGGCTATTTAGGACAAGGGACTATGGCAAAAGTTAGAGAGGTTACACCCAACTTACCTACCGAAGAATTTGCCCATATTGAAGTGCTGGATCATGGAGCGAAAATTCTGACTCATCCCCGCGCTAATGGCACACCTAGCATTGCTATGCTACCTTTTTGTTTTCCGACTACAGCCAATCATTTAACAGCTACAGTAGCTACTGAACACGAAGAAGCAGGCATAATTGAATATGCAATGGCAATTATAAAACCAGGAACCGATCCCAAAACAAGTTTAAACCCAGATTCGGCAATAGCTTTTTCTGGATGGACAGCGGTTGAAGCTAATGTTCCCCGACAGATTTCTGTACAATTAAACTCTACAGTGGAGGAGAATTGTCACATTGTCATTGCGGCTAAATTAGCTGAAGGCAGCATTCCTTACTATGCTTGGGCTCATTGGTTGAATTTCTTGATCTCGTCTCAGTCGGCAGAATATGACAATCAAGTTGCGGTAGTCAATATAGTTGAAACAGAAACTGCTCAAAATATAGCCAGGATACGAGATGCTTCTTTGAAGATATCTGACAATGGTTTTGCCAAAGTACAGGAGGTAGAAAATGGAGGAAAGATTCAAGTTCATCCTAGCTATGACTGTGAAACAGTAGCAGTATTAACTGATGAACTAACAGTCGGAACAGTTAAGATTAAATCTATAGTATGTACGGAAAACGAAGAAGCTTCAGCGGTTGAATATGCAGTAGCAGTTATTGAAAACAATGACGATGTTGCAGCAAGACTAGCAGTGACTTCCTCAGAATCTGCCTTGGCTTTTTCAGGATGGCATCGGGTAGAACCTAATCATCTTTATCAAATTGATGTGGAGTTACCCTATCCTTTAGACGAAAATTGCCATTTAGTGCTGGCAACACGTTTACCAGAAGATGGTCGTCAGCGTGATGCTTGGGCGCGTTGGCTTGATTTTGACTATGTATTAGCATCTGAAGCAGAAACCGCAGAGTTAGTAGGCAAGCAAGTTTAATTGACGGGGTTCGTTAGGAGATTATTCACATCAAGCAAATTAGGCAAATTGAATCATGCTTACTACTGAAATTACCACTAAACAAACCACCACTTCACCCAGAATTGCTATTGTTATTCCTGTTTTTAAACACAGCGTCTTAGTAGCCGAAGCTATCACTTGTGCTTTAGAACAAGATACAGAATTTCCTTACGTAATTATCATTGTCAATGATGGCTGTAAATTTGCAGAAACAGACAGAGTTGGCCGTGACTTTGCCTTAGCTTATCCCGATAAAGTTACCTATCTTTATCGCCCTAACGGTGGATTGAGCGCAGCCAGAAACACAGGTATTGATTTTGCTCTGACTACTTGGGATTCTGTAGAAGCTATTTACTTACTCGATGCCGATAATCGTATTTCACCTCAAACCATAGATCGATCTTTTCAAGTTTTGCTTTCCAAACCAGAAGTAGGTTGGGTATATCCCACTATTAATATGTTTGGACAGGAAGACAATGGCGAATATCGAGGAGACTATTCTGTACTGCGTCATCTGAGATTTAATACCTGTGAGGCAGGAAGTATGGTTCGTCGGCAAGTATTAGATCGAGGATGCCGTTATGACGAATCGATGAAACTCGGTTTTGAAGATTGGGAATTTTGGTGGCAAGCCATTGAAACAGGATATCGAGGAAAACATTTACCAGATTCGGGGTTTCAATATCGTAAACGTCCTGAGAGTATGTTGCGTAACTCTGAACGCGATCGCGATGGCATTGTTCAATATATGAAACGCAAGCATCGACAATTATTTACTCATAGCTCAATTATCGATCTAGAACATCACGAAGCACCAAGATATGGAATCTTTTTATCTGATACTGCACAGTTTATTCTTACTTCCGATCCCATTAAGCTAGACAAATCGGTCAGTTCCCAAGAATTTAGGCAAATATATCATCAAGCGAAATCTGCTCCAGTACGCTATCATCGACCTCATTTTTTAGTATTTACTCGTAAAACAGTTTTAGACTGTCTTGAAGAACATAAGCTTATAAGATGGGTTTTCTGGCAACTAGAACGCTCTTTAGAATTGACGAATTTTGCTAACCTGAATATTATTGACTCTGACCAAGAGGCAATTATCGTCCGTGATAATCAACCAGAATTAAATCATCAACTAGGAAATACCGACTATTTGGTTATGGCGACGGTAGATACGATGGATTCATGTTTGGAGGATTCAGGGGAAGATTGGATTCAAAGTTTAGCAAGTCCTAATCCAATGCCAAAAATCCATAACCTAGAAGTTCAAATACCAAGTACTAAACTGACATCAACTCCTTATGGTGGAGCAGTATTTAGTTTATTGTCTATCTTCAAGGATCTGCGTCTTAGTCTACAAAAGTGCGATCGTCAAAAGTGGACATGGCATTCAGAGTATTTTCCTGCTCGTTCCTATATGTTTGAAGAAGCTAGATGGAGTTTAAATAGTACACCAGTCTATCCCCTGCTGACCAAATCAGACAAAAAACATATTGGTTTTGTTTTACCTATTGTGGAATTCGGTGGAGTAGAAAAAGTCGCACTCAATATTGCCAAAGTATTTCAGGAGCAAGGCTGGAAAACCCATCTATTTATTCTGAACTCGCGAATGCAACAATTGCCAGCATGGGCAAATACTTTTGAAACAGTTAACTTTTTGCATGAACCGAGTATGTATCATTGGAATGGACCAAGATACCTAGGCAGTAGATACGATGATTGGTCGCAATCGGGAGATCATGGAGTTGCAGCAGGATTATTGTCTTGGCTCAATGTGGTAGTAAATTTTCACAGCGTTGCTGCCAATGGAATTATGGGATTATTAAGAAGAGCAGGAGTAAAAACAATTGCTTCCCTTCACGTCCACGACCTTACTCCTTCTGGTCGTTCCAATGGTTTTAGTCATCTTGCATTAGGATACGAACACGCTTACGATTATGTAATTCCTTGTTCCCATCAAATGGCTGATTGGTGTCATGGGTTGGGAGTACCTGAAGATAAGTTAGTGGTAGTCCCCAATGCTTGTGGCTACCCCTTAGAAGAAACAAAGGTTGAGCAGATATTGGCTCGTAGAAGGAAAAGAGGTTTTACAGGCAAATTACGAGTTTTATTTATCGGTCGTTTTGATCGTCAGAAAGGTTTAGACCGTTTAGTAGGAACAGTCATTAAGTCTCGTCAACTTGGTTTGCCGATTCACTGGCGGTTGGTAGGGAAAAATGTCGTTAAAGGAGAGGATGCTGCTAATGAATTGAAACCCATTGAAGATTTAATTGAACCCCCAGCGTTAACTACAGATGCACTCAATCAACTTTATGAATGGGCAGATGTTCTGCTTTTACCTTCTTATTGGGAAGGTTTGCCTTTGACAATATTAGAGGCAATGCGTTTGGGCGTAGTAGTATGCGCTTCTGATGTAGGTGCGGTTGCTGAGGCTATTGACCATGAACAAACTGGTTTAGTTATACCTAATGTTGCAGGAGATGCTTTTGTTGAAGAAGTTATTAGTGCCTTGAATAAGCTAATTAAAAACCCTAGTAAATTGCAGGCTTTAATCGAAAATGCTGTTACGTTTGCCTCAGAGCGTTCTTGGAAACAAGCTTGTTCTAATTTATTTAACAAGCTTGTTTAATAACACAGTTAATTGATAAAGGAAATTTGGTCATGGCTGCCTTGACACAAGAAATAGAAAATTTTTATGAATTCATGCCCAAAAGAGAATTTGAATATCACATTCATATCTCTACTCGGAATTCTTACATATATTTTGAAGTTCCAAAAGTAGCTTGTTCTACAACAAAACTTACGCTACAACAACTAGAAGCAAAAACAGCAGGACTGTCTTCACCGTCTCAAGAGATGTCGATAATTCATAATAAAAAACAATCTTTGTTACTTTCGCCTTCGGATATCGGATTAGATAAATTTTGCGAAATGCTAAAAGATAGTTCTGTCTTTAAGTTTGGTTTTGTTCGCAATCCATATACTAGAATACTATCTGCTTTTTTAAGCAAAATGAAATGGAAAGAGAGTCCTTACAAGAAAAAAATTGCGCACATTTTAAATGTTGATATCAATTCAAATATTACATTTAAACAGTTTGTATATGCTGTCAGCCAACAATCTAAATTTGAGATGGATCCACATTGGAGACCACAAAATATTCAGCTATTTCGAAATTTAGTTACTTATGATTTTATTGGTTTTTTTGAAAATTTTGAACAAGATTTACAAGAAACATTAAAATATATTGCTTTAAATAAAAATAATGAAAATTATTTATCTACGAGAGATAATGAAAGAATAAAAATGAAAGGAAGAAAGACTAGTGCTAACAACAAAATAGAAAGTTTCTACGATCCAGAAATTCAATCTTTGGTTCAAAGTATTTATCAAAATGATTTTATGAATTTTGGCTACTCGTTTGATTTGCCTATCTAAAAATACTGTCAAAACAAGTCTCTTAGTCTCTAAAAATTAATGAACGAAAAACTAAAATCTCCAATCACTTTAATTTCACACGGTAGATCTGGAACTTCTTTGCTTCAAAACATATTTGATGCTCATCCAGATATATCTGTGGCTGGTGAAACTGCCGACTTGATATTTAGCACTTGGTATTCGTTATGGAGAGCTAAAGGAATTGTTCCAGGGCTAATAGAAAATGGTAAGGTAGTACCTTGGAAGCAGAGAGCAGCGCGCGGTGTTCGTTCTGTATTTGATGAAATATTTAACCTGGAAACGCAGTACTGGATGCAAAAACCTATTGGTCAACCTTTTGTAAGTAGTTATCTGCGAAAACAAGGTAGTACTCTTGATGAATGGTTTGAGCTTTACTGGAGCATACTAGATGATGTTTTTCCCACAGGTAAATTCATCACAATTTTGCGTCAACCTTGTGATGTAGTACTTTCTGCTAAGGGTTATTGGGATCGAGATGAATCACAAATTTGGAGTGATATAGCCACTATGGCACGCTGTATTTTACATAAATCCTCCAAAATAACTTTTGCCGTTAATTATGATGAATTAGTTCAACAACCAGAACAAACCTCTAAAAAGCTCTTTGCTCATCTTGATATACCCTACGATCCGACAGTGCTAAAAGCTTTTGGGCATATATACGTACCAAACACAGATGGCTGGAAACAAGACAAATCCTCGTTTGAAGGAAAAGTTCAAAAGAATTTTTCTCGACGGGATGAATGGAACAAGCTTGATTTGTCAATTCCTAATCCTGATGATTTAGAGGTTATAGAGAAGCTATGGCATCGCTTTGGTTATTCTTTTGATTTGCCTGTAGTAAGTCAATAAAGAAAAATTCCTAATTACGTTGATTTAAACAAAGACTGATTCCAATAAGACTTGAATAAGGAATAATTGATGAAATTTGATTCTATTTTAATTGTTACTTATGGTCGTAGTGGTTCTACTCTTCTTCAAGGAATATTAAATTCTATTGAAGGATGCTTGATTAGAGGAGAAAATGACAATTTTTGCTTTGCTCTTTATCAAGCTTATCAGTCGATCAAAAATAGCAAAAAATTTAAAAAAGCAACAGAAGCAACTCATCCTTGGTATGGCGCACCTTTTATTAGTGAAGATGTTTTTTTAAAGCAAGCCAGTAAGATGACTAAAGATTTAATACTTTCTGATAAAAAAGATGACCCTACAATCAAATACTATGGATTTAAAGAGATTAGATATGCCGAACTAGAAGTACAAAATAATTTTGAAGATTACCTAAAATTTTTGGAAAAAATTTTTCCTAATCCATGTTTTATATTTAATACTAGAAATTTAGATGATGTATTGAAAAGCGGTTGGTGGTCAAAAACAAACCAGGCAAAATCCAGAGAACAGCTAGTAAGTTTGGAAAATAAATTTACAAAATTTTGTAGTCAATACAACAACAGTTTTCAAATTACTTATGAAAGTATTGTGTCTAAGTCTTTTACTTTAGAGGCAATGTTTGATTTTCTAGGTGTAAAATATGCTGTCGAAAAAATAGATAATTCAATTAGTACCAAACATAGTCATAATTTTAACCCAAAAAATATCAAGCAATAAGATGAATTAAGGTCACAAGCAACTAAAAATTTGCTGCACTAACTTGTATTATTATGAATCAACACATATACAGAAAAGAAAGTTTAGGTAAATCTTTCCAAAGACTAAATAATAAAAGCTGTAGAATTGCCTACCTTGGTTCTAGTGTAACTGTACAAAAAGAAGGTTACCGCTTTTTCTTACAAAAAATGCTGTGTGAACACTCAAAAAAGCAGCATTTAGAAATCAATGCTTCTATTGGTGATACTGGTTCAATTACTGCGGTATTTACTATGGAAGAGGATGTTGTCCCATACAAGCCTGATGTTTGCTTTGTAGAGTACATGGTAAGTGATAGGGTTGAATCTAATGTGCCACCTGACAAAATTGGTGCATCAATAGAAGGTATTGTCAGAAAGTTATACGCTATTGATTGTGAAGTTATCTTTTTATATCGTTTTTTAGAAAAAAAACTAATTACTAAAGCATATAATAAAGCTTTCTTAGAACATGAAAAAGTCGCCAAACACTATAACATTTGTTCGATAAACTTTGGCAGTTATATTCAAGAGAATATTGATAATGGCAAATATCAACAAGATCTGTTGTTCAAAGATCACACGCACACAACAAGACACGGTGGAGAAGTAGTAGCACAATATATATCTGACGTTATTTTTTCAGCTACAGATCGAGAACCTAGTTCTGGAGTAAAAACTAATGATTTGAATAAGCTGAACTCACTACACAATAATTGTTTTCAAAACACAGAAATTATTTATACTCACCAAGGATCAATTAAAGATCAAAGTAATTTTGAAATAGGTCAATGTGCAAGCAGAATTACAAATCATTGTCAGCATAGTAAGCAGCACAGTTACTTTGCTATTGACTCCAAGAACGAATTTCAGTTCGATGTGCAAGGTGAGCTAATTGGCTTGATGGTAATTGCAGGTAAAGACTCTGGATACATCAAATTAGAATCTCCAGAAGAAAAAGAAGATTATTTAGCATGGGACAAATGGTGTCATTATGATCGACTAAAAACTATTATTATTAATAAATCATATTCCCAGTTAACAAAGTTGAAACTAAGGTTAACTGATAAAAATGTAGACTACTCGGATTGTAGAAGAACTATCGAAAATCCCAATAAGATTATTAAAAAGCTCAAATTAGTAGCTTTAATGCTCAATAAAAATGATTTCCAGATCTCAAGATTCAATTCAAGCAATAACATTATTTGTCGAGGAATACAGCATAATTCAAAACTTGATTTTTTTATAAAAAAAGGTGATCAGCTAAAAGAAACAGATAAACTAGCTCAGGCAATTGAGCAATACTTCAATGCGCTTCAAATAAATCCAAGTTGTATACAAGCTCATCATCGATTAGCCGAAATTTATGAAGGTAGAAAAGAATTTGACAAAGCAATAATTCACTATCAAAGTGTTATTCTCAAGGAGCCAGAAAATAGTATGATATTAGCAAAACTGGCAAGAGTAATGATGTGGAAAGGCGAAACCAAGAAGGCAATTACTACTTATCAGAAAGCCCTTGCTCAAAAGCAAAAGCAACCTAAATGGTTTTATGAGTGGGTATATAAGGGATTGGATAATGCTTTAAGAAAGAACAATCAAACAGATGAAGCTAACGCGATTATTTCCAAGACTTATTAGTAATTACTAATGTCTATATTCGTAATTAAGTTGTTTGCAAATAGAAGAAATATTTTTATTTAATGCTATTAAATTATTGAAAAATATCTATCAACTTTATCCAACTCTTTAGAGAGGCGTGATACTAAAACTGACTAATCTCATAGTCTCAAAAGAATAGAATACACAATTGTGCAAAACAAGCATTTAAATGCATTTCTAAAATGCGATCATATATATCTTGTCTAGGCATATTCTAATTTGTTAAAACAGCTATCAAAAATATAACTTGATATTCACAGTTATTAATTTATATGAGTAAAACAAATTTTTTTATATCTTTTTTTGAACGTAGTGGTTCAAGTTTTTTAGTTGACTTACTCAACCAGCATCCTGATATTTCTTGTAAAACCGAAGTTTTTAGCATCAAAAAAATTAATGAAAATCGATGTAGGCTACCTCAATTCCCAAATAGAGAAGCTGTCAGAGATACACTAGATCGTATTTATCAAAAAGGCTTGAAGGCTAATGGATTCAAATTCAAATATCAAGGACAGTATGATCTATATCCTGATGTTTACGAATATTTACTGGAAAATGCTGACAAAATTAATGTAATTTTTTTATATAGAAAAAATAGACTAAAAGCTGCTATTTCTAAACAAAATCAGCTACGTTTAGTTAGTATGGGCAAACCAAGTAATCTTGACCAAGATAATTTTGTCAAATTGGAAAAGCTTAATCTCAATATTGAACAAGCATTTAAATATATAAATCAACGAGAAATTTTAGACAAGAAATATTATGAAGAACTTAAAAAATTTAAGAATAAATATGTAGTGGCTTACGAAGATTTAAACAATGAAACAGATTCAATTATCAAGAATATTTATTCATTTATTCGAGTAGATAGTACTTACAAACCTTCAGAAAAAATCAAGAAAATAACGAGCGACAATATTAAAGATGCATTAGCTAATTACGAAGAGCTTGTAGAAAAAATAAAGTGTACAAGATACGAGCAATATTTAGAAATGAGTCTTTGTTAAAAATAGAACCAACACTATAATCTGTTCAAGGCGATCGCTCTATAATAAAGACTATTTTAAAAGCGATCGCTTTTCTAAATTAATTAAAAATTAAATTAAGGTAAATAGATAATTATGTCTAGCAAACAATTAGTAGATAACGAAAACATACAGGTTCAATTTGATGATTTATCAGAAGTATCTAAGACAGATAATCTATTAACAAAAGCCAAAGCACATTTAAACAAAGGTAATGAGTTGAAGGAACAAGGAATGTTGGCAGAATCGATCGCTAGCTACCAAAAATCCTTAACAATTAAACAAGACTATATTCAACCATTATCTAAACTTGGCGAAATATACGAAGCGCAAAAAAATTGGGTAGAGGCTAATAAATGCTATCGCCGAATGATTGGTTTAAGACCAAATAACCATGTTGGCTATCTCAAACTAGCCAGAGTTTTGAAACAACAACACAAAATCTATGGTGCGATCGCAGCTTACGCTGAAGCAATAGAATTAAAATCAGATTTACCAGCCAGAGTTTATAAAGATTACGGAGATCTTTTAATACAAGTAAATAACGCCAATCCAGATGCGATCGCAGCATACCAAAAAGCAGCAGAAATTAAGCCTGATTGGGGTGCAGGTTTTTATAATAAGTTAGCTAGTCTTTTAGAAAAACAGGAAAACTTGGTCGAAGCAACTAAATATTATTTAAAAGCTCTAAGTTTGCAAGGAGAGAATCCCAAGCTATATCTTAGTGTGGGTAACGTTTATTTTAAGCAAGGACTATTAAACGAAGCTCTAGGCAATTATCAGAAGGCACTCGAATTTCAACCTGATTATGGCATTGTTTATAAAAGATTAGGAGATTTACTAAAACAAAGAAATCAGTTAGATGATGCTATTAAATGTTACCAAAAAGCACTTGAAATCAATCCTGATTTCAAAGGTATTTATCGTTTGTTGGGAGATGTGCTGATGACACAAGGTAAACAACTAGAAGCGCAACAATGTTATCATAGAATGAAATAAATATTTAAAGAAAAACGTCTTTCTCATAGCTGATGCGATTGAAGCATAATTGCTCACTTTGATGAGAGAATAACCAATGGAGTGGTAGAAGGAATAACAATAAATTGAAGTTGATAAAACGGTCAGCATATGGATTTAGAAACTCTGATAACTTTCGTGATCGAGTTTTATTAACTTGGCAGTTTAACTGTTAGTTAAGCATATTCTTTACTGAAGAGCCAAACTAATTTAGTTTTTCTAACTCTTTACTTACAAATACAATTAACTCATCTTGATTTTTTACATAAGTCAAATTAAGTAGGCTGTTTGTTAAGTCAAATAGCTTTTCTCTATCGATTAACATTTTTAATTCTTGATAATCAATTCCTCCACAAATTTCATAACTACTATTCAATAAAGCACTAGGATAATTAGATTCAATATATTCTAGCCACTCATCTCGATAAATATAATGGGCTTTTTTTCCCAGTTTATTTTTTTTCTGAATTGCCACCAAACTATTTAGAATTGATTTCTTCCAAGAGCTAGTTAACCTTTGCTCAACTTGATTTTTGATTAAGTGAATTAAGAGAATGACTAAAAAAGACTCTAAATTTTCAATAATAGATTTTCTTCCCACTTCTTCAAGCTCTTCTACAATACACAAAGCTTGGTTAATATTGCCTGACAATAAATTTTGTTTTAGTTCTAATATTTCTTCCATATCAAACTTTTAACCACTATCCATTTTCTGATGCGCGCTGCTGTATCATTAATATTGTATTCTAAATTGCTTGAGAGACTCTTGCGATACCTAGACTAGGCGATCTCACGGAGCAAGGTGGCAAAGCCAATCGCACCTTTATTTTGATGTGTAGTGTTGTAGTGCAGTCGTTTAGCTACCCGATACCGTAATCGCTTTATTCTTCAGTCAGCTGTTAGAGAAATTGCCTCTTCCTCAACTAAAATCTCCCATGAGACTTCAAAAGCGATCGCCTAAATTTGAATTAATGTCGAACTTGATAATTTCTAGAGATTAAGATATAGTACTACGCACTTAGATTAGGATACTCATTACTTATTACTTATTACTTACGAGAAATCGATAGCTACTATGTAGGAAAAGTTCCTCATCAATTAAAAAGATGTTATTCTCAAAGCGACGCTATAGCTGAATTGATGGAAAATATGAAAAAAGCAATTGAAATTTGCCATAAAGCGATCGCGCCTTTTATCCTTAGAGAGTGTTTGTCAACAAAAAAATAAACTACATATGTATTAGGACTTGGGGGCTTGGAGCAATGGACTTGGGGGTTTTAATTCACGCGCTTCCCGCGCTTCTCTACTTTTGGGTTTTTAAGATTTACTTTACAAACAGTTTCTTAAAGCAGTCAAGTAAGAATTATGTCGAGTTTTTAAGTTTTAAATACACTGATAACAATAGAACAAGAAGTAAAAAAATAGTTGACATGAGAGTAATTTAATATACAATGCAAGGAAAATTGTGCAACAAATAATTTTTCACTTCAACTAATATTAGTACTGGGTTACTTTGGCTTATTCTCAGACCTGATAGCAGTTACTTCCTGTTGTCATAGTTAGGAAATCATCAATAACTTTGATAACTGCTATCAAATTGTTTGATCTGTAGTAACTTAATTTAGCCTAAACATGGAATCAACTAAGTCCCAGCAAAATGATAAAGCAATAGCCAATTTTTCTTCTATAGAATGGCTCACTACTCAAGCAGTTGCCAAACACAAAGAAGGTAAATTAGAAGAGGCGATCGCTTTTTATTTAGAAGTAATAGAGTTGAATAGTAATTCTCCTTCTTGGGTATATGGTAATGTAATTGCATCAATGGCTAAAACAGGATATTCAGATGAAGTTTTAAAGTTAGGAGAAAAAGCTTTAAATCTATATCCTCATAGTGATGAAATATATCGCTCAATAGGAATTGCTTTTGAGGTCAGAGGAGAACTAGAAAGTAGTGCTAAGTGTTATAAAAAGTCTCTGGAATTAAATCCTAATCAACCAGAATGGGTTTCTATCAAACTGGCAGATCATCTTGAATCAATAAGTTTGAAAAAACATCAATTAGGAGATGTACAAAAAGCCCAAGAATTATTTAATAAATCTACTCAAGTTAAACAACAAGCAGTCACTCCAACAATTGAGTTGAATAACTTGCTCAAATCCCCTTCTGCAGATAGTACATCTACAGAAAAAAAACTCAAGGGGGCAGTGATCTCTTGGGACATGAGTCATAACCCTGCTGGGAGAGCTTATCTACTTGCTGATATGGCAAAAATGCATTTCGATGTTGAGCTTATTGGACCAATATTTTCTTTTTATGGCAAAGAAATTTGGTCTCCCATTCAAAGCCAAGACATGGACATGAGTGTTTTTCACACATCAAACTTTGTTAATTTTGTGCAGGGAGCAATCAAGCTTGCTAGAGCCAAAAAATATGACCTTGTGTATGTTAGCAAACCTCGTTTCCCCAGTTTATTTATTGGGATGTTAATTAAACACTACAGTGGGTGTCCCCTAATTTTAGATATTGATGACCACGAACTATCATTTTTCAACAATAAACCTCTAGCAGAATTTGACGAGCTAATCAATTCCCCTAGAGACGAAAATTGGTACAAACTATATAGTGAAATTTGGACTAGATTTGGTGAAAGCTTAATTCCTACTGCTGATGCTCTGACTGTTTCTAATATTGCTCTACAGCAACGTTTTGGTGGTGTAATTGTGAGGCACGCTCGCAATGAAAAAATATTCGATCCTCAATTGTATAATCGAACAGCTATTCGCAGTCACTTTGGTTATCAAGATAGCGATCGCGTAATCTTATTTTTAGGAACACCCCGTCCCCATAAAGGGGTTTTTCGCATTGCCCAAGCATTAGACAATCTCAACGATCCAAACATAGTTCTTTGCGTTATTGGCACAATCAACGACAAACGAGTTGCCAATAGATTTGCTGAGTATAAAAATGCCAGAATTGATTTTCATGATAATCAACCTTGGGAAAGACTTCCAGAATTGGTTTCGATGGCAGACTTGATCTGCATTTTGCAAGATCCCAAATCACCAATTGCCGACTACCAGATTCCAGCCAAATTAACTGATGCGATGGCTATGGGAGTTCCCACAATGGTAACAAAAGTACCGCCTCTACAAGATTTGATCGCCAGCAAGTCGGTAATTGCTGTCGAGCAAGATAATTTAGAGACCGCGATTGAGGACTTTTTCCAAAATAAGAATAGTAAGATACTGCAACATAGTAGAAAAAGATATACTTATATAGGAGAATTTACTTACGGCGTAAATTCAGAACGAATTAAACAAACCATAGCTATAGCCAAGAAAAACTATAAACCTTTTCCTGAAATATATACCGAAATATTTCGGCTAATCAGCAAAGAATCTGGGATTGAAATTCTTGATGAAGAATTGTCCAACTCAATCAAAAGTACTTCGCCAACCAAAACTTCTGTTTCAATCAAGAAAACCGAGCCGTTTAATGTTCTATTTTTCTGGAAACAAAACGACTCCGATCTTTATGCTCGTCGCCAAGATATGATTACTAAATATTTGGCAAATAGCGATCGCATTAACAAAGTTATTCATTTCGATGCACCTATTTCAGCAGGAAAGCTGCAAGAATTAGTACAACACGGACCTAAAGCTAAATTTAGCCAAAACAATCTGGTATTTACCAATACTGTAGATAGGTTTTTAGGACTGAAAGATACCAAAAAAATAATCAAACGAACTTTTGTTTATCGTGACAAAAGCTCGGGAGAAAAATTCTTAGGTAAAGTCCTACCTCAAAAATCAGACTACCCCAACTTTGTTAGGCAAGTCATTAAAGAAGCTGGGATAGGACGCAATACATTAGCTTGGGTATGTCCTGTAAACTTTGAATTTCCTGAACTGCATCAAGAATTAAAATTTGGCTGCGTGATTGCAGATATTATTGACGATCAAAGACAATGGGATGTCAAACCTCAATATCTGGTTAGGTTATCAGAAAATTATCAGCAGATTTTAGAGAGTGCGAACATGGTCTTTACTAATTGTGAACCAGTAAAGCAGTCATTCCAAGATCTGAATCCTGAAATAGATGTAATTCCTAATGGTTCTGAACTCTTTACCAGAACTGATAACTGGGAAAAACCAGAGTTTTTAGCTGGATTACAAGGTCCAATTATTGGCTACGTTGGTAATTTATCCGACAGAATCGACATTGAACTACTGAAGTATATAGCTGGTAAAAATCCTGACTGGAACATCGTAATGATTGGTTCTGCTCATGGCAGCGCGCAAATTTTTGAACTTGTTAAATATGCCAATATACATTTATTGGGGGTCAAACCTTACGATGAAGCAGTGAAATTTATTAAACATTTTGATGTGGCAATGATCCCCCACATCAACAATAAACTTACCAAAAATATGAATTGCCTGAAGCTATATGTATATTTTGCTGTTGGCATTCCCATTGTAAGTACTGAGATAGCTAATATTGATGAATTTGCAGGTAGTATTTATGTTGCAACCAATCGAGAAGATTTTAATCAAGGAATTAAAAAAGTTCTAGCTGGAGAAGAGGTGAATCATGATTCCCAGAAAAGAAAGCAACTCTTGGAAAAAATAGATTGGACAAATAGAGTTGATAAAATGTTATGCAAAGTCGATCAATTTTTTGTCCATAACTCCATCTCTAAAAATAGTAATCAATTTTTACTTTCTGAACCTCTAAACTCTAAGTTAGATGTTGTAAAATCTACAAAAAATAAAGGAACATCTCTTAAAACCGATAACTCTAAAAGCAGCAAGCAAAATAGTACTAGTCACAATGATTCTGATTACAAGGGTATTTGTAGCTTATGCGGTACAGAGCAGCTATTTAGTAAACAGCATCGCTCCTTAAGAGAAGGATACAAATGCAAAAACTGTCGTTGTTCATTAAGATATCGCGAACAAGCAAGTACGATTGTATCTATTTTCGGTAATGATAAAGTTAATACCTTAGAAGCTCTATCTAAACAATCTACGTTTAAAGAATTGGCAATTTATGAGCCTCAAATAAATAGCCCTTTTGTTAAATACTTTAGCAAATTCAAAAAATATGCCAGATCTTGGTATTGGAAAGATGTTCCTCTTGGTAGTTTTAAAGATGGTATAAAATGCCAAAAACTAAGTAAACTTTCGTATTCCAACGATTTATTTGATTTGGTTATTAGTTCAGATATTATGGATTTGTGTAGAGAGCCTTTACAAGCTTTTAAGGAAATTTGGAGAGTAATGAAACCAGGGGGATACTATATTTTTACGATTCCTGCTTTAAAACCCATGTCTGAAAAAACAGTTTTTCGTGTTGACACCTCAGACAAAAAAGATTCCTTTTTACAACCTCCTATATATCGCAAAGAATTTCTAGTATATACTGTTTTTGGCAATGACTTTTTAGACCAAGTTGCCAATATAGGTTTTGAAGTTAAGACTTTTAGTCCTTTGATTGACGATCATGAAGTTGGTAAACAGATGACTTTTGTGGTCAAGAAAAAAAGCAGCGATCCTTATTAATAGATAATTGTAATCAAAAATAGTCTAAAAAAATATCTCTTCCTCAGCTAATTTTGGCATAATTCAATTAACTTTAAAATGGAAAATAAATTTATGAATATAAGGCAGCATTATCTTGAAGATAGTCAAATTAATCAATATGAATGTGACCAGATTATTCACAAGTATCAAAAAGAATTAGAACAAAGAAGGAATTCGTCAATAAAAGCAGCCAATGACTTATCACGAGCATTAAGTAAAAATGGTGATTTGTCCTCAGCAATGTATATCTATCAAAATATTGCTGCGGGAAATTTGAATAATAGCGACGAGGATTATAATTACTATTTGGGGCGAGTTATTACTCAAATAAGCCTAAGAACAGGTCAATTTGACAAATCAATTAGTTTCTTTGAAAACGCGCTAAGTTTGCAGCCTAATAACAATTGGCTACATTATTACTTAGCAGTAAACTTAGCTAACGATTCCCAAACTGACCAAGCAATAGAAAAATATCTTCATATCATTAGTAAAGATGATCGTTTTTTTCCTGCTTATGTTCAGTTAGGAATTATACTATTAAAAAAAGATAATCTTGAAAAAGCTATTAAATATAATATAGAAGCATTTCGTTTATTAAGTGTTTACTCAATAGATAGACGATTGATAGAAGATTTAGCATTGAGTAATCAAGAATTACTTAATAAAGGTTTTATTCAAAATAATCGACTATCGGTAGAATCTCTTGAAGAGATGAGATTGGTATTGGAAAATGCGATCAATAAACTGGATCACCTTTCGCACAATACAGTAGTCAATTTATATTATACAATAAGCAAGATTCTAAAAAGTCAAGGAAAACTTGAAGAGGCAGTAGATTGTAGTATCAAAGCTAGTTATTATAAAGCCAAGAAAGTAAAGCCAGATATTTATACAAATAAGCCAAATTTAGTTAATTTTGACTCACCAAGCTTTTTAATTATTGGAGTAAAGAAATGTGGTACTACCTCTTTATATGATTATTTGATGCAGCATCCACAGATGCTACCAGCATCTATTAAAGAGCCTCAATTTATTACACAATTAATTAGAGAAAGAAGAAAAGGAAACATAGACTCTTATCAAAAGCTTTCTGAATCAGATTTGAAGTTATATTTATCCCTTTTTCCTCCTCATCCAGAAGGAGAATATTTAACAGGAGAAGCGAGTACTACCTATATGTGGTATCCAGGAATAGAAAAAGTAATTTTCAACTCTTTTCCCCAGCTAAAGTTAATTATTCTTCTAAGAAATCCAGTAAAGAGAGTTATATCAGAATATAATTTTCAAGTTGACTTAGGAAGAGAAAACCGCTCGTTAGAAGAAATGGTCAACTCACAGTTAGAATACTTAGAAAGCTTACCAGATATATCAGAAATAACTAAAAATCCCAGATTTGACGAATATCTAGTTCATAGCCTGTATGTATATTTTATTCAAAAATGGCTAAGTGTATTTCCCAAAGAACAATTATTAATTTTAAAAAATGAAGATTTAAGCACGAATCAAGATATGGTAATGAATCAAACATTTAACTTTTTAAATCTTCCCCCATACGATTTTATTAAGTATTCTCAAAAGCTGCGAGGTTACTATCCACAAGTGGATGAAAAAATATCTTCACGCCTAGCTAACTTTTTTAAGCCTCATAATCAAAAGCTAGAGAAACTACTCGATATAGAGTTAAATTGGGATTAAATTCAGGGTAAGCAAATGAAGCGTTGAAAATGGGTTAAATTCTGACCTCTGACTGCGGAAGGCAGTCAAGCGCAAGCCCTGCATTTCTTGCGCGTTCCTTGGGCGAGGCAACCGAGTCAAAAAGACTTGCTCCGCAACCGCCAGGGTCGCTCCTCCTTTGCAAGGCAGGGAACGCTTGACCCCAATCATTCATGGTTTCTTTCGTTATTTTTTAGAATTGGTATTACCATTGAGAAATCTTAGTGACTTTGGGAAACTTCTTTGGTAAATTCTGTTTATCTTTCAGTGGAAATAATAAAACTGACAAGATAGTATTATCGACCTGTTTAATCTCAATAGCCAGTTTTTCGACTCCTCTATTTTCTAATTGCCCCTCTGGGTTGGGAGAATTTGGTAATGGTTCTGCTGGCATAATTTTGAAATGTGCATCTATTGGACTCAATATTTTCATTCCCAGACGAACCCCACCTTGATACAGAATAGCAATATTATCATTTTGAGCGAGTTTAATCTTTGCTCTCGTGTGCATGAACCACCACAAGTCGATAGGTGAATTTGCTTTTATTTCATCTTGAATCAGAATTTGTTGTCGCTTATCCTGTAAAGCAACACCTCTAACAAGTCGAGAAACAGAGGGATAATATGCTAAGGTCAAGTCTGTAATAGCGTATGCTCTATCTACCTTTGAAGAAAACCGTTTTATCTTGGCTTCGGCATCAGGATTTTGTTCTGGGCTTTTGTCAGGATTGACTACTATGGTATTTTGACCCTCTGCTCTCATTCGATAATAAGTCCAACGTTGATCCTCTGTTTCAAAATAACCAGGTAAGCCATATTTGTCTTTGCCCAAATCCATTGCCCAACGTATACCCAAAGCGTCTAAAACAAAACTACCAAGATCTAAATGACTATGGCTAGCTTGGTTGTCTCCCGCTTTAAAACCGACAAAAGCAGCTAGAGGATCTTGCCATGAGCTACGCATAGTAACTACTTCTGCATCACGAAAATATCTATCGAGAGGTAATTTTTCTCGGTAATTTTTATCCACCGAATTTTTGTTCCAAATTAGATCCATTGGTTCTGCCATCGACATTTGCTTTTGAAACTCAGCAAAAACTGGCTGATTAAATTTTTCTGAAAGCCAAAATAGTTCTGGATAAGATATTTTTTTGTTTTGTCCATCAGCAAAATTAAAAGGATATCCAGAAGCTCCAGTCCCGTAGATAGGAAAAAACCCAGTTTGAGCAAAACCAGCAATTTTAGGCAAGTCAAAGTCCGAACCTAATGAAATTTCTAAAGCATCCAAAAATGCGACAGTGTAGCTTGTACCGTAATGCCAGTAATTTAATCCTTCTTCCCAAGCTCCATCAGGTGCATAATGCTCCATAGCAATTGGTAGTCGATTAAGTACTTTATGTAAAATTTTGCTAGACAGATCAGGATTGCTATCTATAATGGCAAGCGCGCCAATACCAATTCCTCCATTACAAACTTGATTCCAATTATTTTTGGCTTTTGTCCACCATTCATCGTGTCTATATCCATCTAGTGCTGGTTTCAGACCTTTTTCTAAAATATTATTGCGAATAAATAGTTTTTCTCGATCATTCCAATCGCTGTACAGCCAATCATAAGCAATGGCGAAAGCGAAAGTCATTTCCGCTGTATCCAAAAAATGAGATGGATTCCAATTGGGAAATTCAGATATAGCTTTTAATTCTTGCCAAACTCGATCTAAATAACGTTGATCTCCATTAAGACGATACAGTATGGCTAGGGTCTCAATTCTTTTTATTGCCAGTTTACTAATTAAAATCATTCCAATTGAATTTTCTAATTCATATACTGGTGGCTCTTCGACAAGAAATTGCTCTGCATCAAAAAGTATTTGTTTATACCATTTTTCCATTTTTTTATCTGTCTTAATTTGCTTTTTAATTTCAGCAAACCTTTGATCAGAAACTAATAAACGAGGATGGGCAGTCAGAGGCATTTTGCTAATTGTTTTTGGTGAAGGGAGATTGACAATTATATTTTTAATAGATTTGTTAGCAACAATGTCTGATTGTTTTTCTGTTTTGCTTAGGCTAATTGGAGTATTGAAATCAAAAAAAGATACCCTTGTGCAACTTGGAATTGCAGTCATAAAAACCATTAACCCCAATAGTGAAGCTACTATATATTTGCTTTTTTTTAATAAAGATTTTTTAAACATTTAATAGAAAATATCTTAATCAGTAAAGTTAATTGTATTTTCTCCAAAAATACAATTTAGAGATAGAGATAAATTGTATAGATACAATATTGTAAACTAATTCGTGGTGGTCAATAAAATAATTATGTCTAATAATAATTTAAGAGAAAACAAAACTATGCAGATGGTAAGTAATGAATTATTAAGTAAAACTAAGACTAGTAATTTATTAGAAAAAGCTGAAGTTCATTTTAGTAAAGGTAACGAACTAAAAAAACAAGGAATGTTGACAGAAGCGATCGCCAGCTAGCAAAAATCCCTCCAAATTAAACCAGACTACATTCAACCATTACATAAACTTGTGAAGTATATGAAGCGCAAGAAAATTGGATAGAGGCTACTAAATGCTATCGGCGAATGATTGGTTTAAGACCAAATAATCATGTTGGTTATCTTAAACTAGCTAGAGTTTTGAAACAGCAAAATAAAATATATGGCGCGATCGCAGCTTATGCTGAAGCAATTAAACTTAAATCAGATTTGCCAGCAAGAGTTTACAAAGATTTCTTATTTCTCGCTGATTCTAAAGCCTCAACATGGAATAATCGAGCCTCAATCAAACATGAAGGAGGAATCTATTGTTTGCCTGAGAGGGGTTTTCATCGTTTTAAACGAGGTCATCTTCCTGCTTTACCTCTTTATTTCCAAGATGAGTGTAGAAACTGTGAAAAAGCTCAACAGCTATCACTAATATACAATCTCCGAGACTATACTAGACAGGTTTAAATTGAACAATAAACTTCTAGTGAATCGATGACTATTTTACAGGATCAACAAAGACAAGTATTTTCTTCTGGTATTTTGCGTTTAGTTGGCTATGGCTTACTAGTAATGGCAGTAGTAGATATTTTATTTTTATTGATTCCCCCGCAATTGATGAATCCATTGTGGGAGTTTCAAACGATGGGTGCAATTGTTGAGAGGATTCCTGTTACTTTGTTGGGAATAGTCTTAGTATATTACGGAGAAAGAAGCGATCGCGCTCCCATTGAAATCTTGATTCTTAAGGGTTTATCTTGGCTATCTATGGTAGCAGCTATACTTTTATTATTAATGATTCCTTTGAATATTAGTAACAGTTATCGAATTTATCATCAACAAAATGCTACAGTGAATGCTCAATTTGTCAGTCAGAAAGATGCAATTCAACAATTCAAAGAGCAATTAAACGCTGCTAATTCTAAGGATGAAATTGGAGCTATTCTACAACAACAAGCTCAACAACAAGTTATTATTCCTGACTCAGTAAATACCCAGAAACTTAAAGCAGATATTCTGACTAATTTACAAAACAATCAAGATAA
>JASJDX010000126.1 GCA_030064975.1 Pleurocapsa sp. MO_192.B19 | reverse complement strand
AAAATTAAAAAAATCTAAATAGTTGAAATTCTAGTAAAAGAGCGAAGGTAAACTCGAATTCAATCGGATAGTTAATTCTCAATTGTGCCGAACCTACTTACCACAGATCGATCGCGACTGCAAAACGCTAGGATATTTACGGCAGTTATCGATCTTGACAGATAGTAAGTAACTAGACTCAGTTTGAATTACTAAAAGGAATGTTTGTGAGGACTTGGTAAGCAGATCGATGCTTGGGAATTACGATTGATTTTTGTCAATGCTAATTCTAGATACGACTTTATTTTAAAATTCAATTGAAGTTATCTGGATCGAATATGTTCACAGCGGAGCGATCGCCATTACCTAATGCTAAGATTTTGATAGTTGACGATCGGCAAGATAATCTAGAACTTCTCTCGACTATACTCACTTCCGAAGGATATCAAGTCCAGAAACGCGACTGCGGTAAGCTGGCGATTGAGTTAGCAAAAACCGAGCCTTTAGATCTGATCGTACTAGATATTAGTATGCCCGAAATGGATGGCTTTGAGGTTTGTCAGATACTTAAAAACGACAGTCATACTCAAGACATACCGATTATTTTTATTAGTTCTTTAACCGATGTTAACGATAAAACTAAAGCCTTCGAGTATGGCGGTAATGACTATATTACTAAACCCTTCCAGATTGAAGAAGTTTTAGCCAGAGTTAAAAATCAACTAAAAATTCGACATTTGCAAATGGAATTGCAGGCGAAAAATGCTCGCCTGGAAAAAGAAAATCGCGATCGCCAAGATGCGGAAGCCCAATTATTGAGACTGACCGAGAGACTGGGTAAATTAGCGATGCTAGATGGTCTGACCCAAATAGCTAACCGTCTTTATTTTGATGAATTTTTGACTAGGGAATGGCAAAGAGGACAAAGAGAACAGTTTCCCCTATCTCTAATCATTAGCGATGTCGATTATTTCAAGCTTTATAACGATTGTTTTGGTCATCAACAAGGAGACTTGTGTTTGATTAAAGTTGCCCAGGTAATCTCCAAAGTCGCTAAACGTCCTGCGGATCTGGTAGCCCGATATGGTGGAGAAGAATTTGTCGTAGTTCTCCCCCGCACCCCTGCCCAAAGTGCTTTAAAATTAGCCGATGAAATTCGCCTCGAAGTTAAAGGGCTTTGTCTGGAGCATCCTCAATCTCTGGTGAGCAACTATGTTTCTCTCAGTTTGGGAGTCTCTAGTGTTGTACCCAACTTTAAATATACGAAAAAACAACTCCTGGTAACTGCCGATAAAGCACTCTATCAAGCTAAAAAACAAGGACGCGATCGCGCAATTTTGCAATTGTTGGATTGATTTTTTAGGAGGCAGAAGGCAGAGGAGCAGAGGAAGAAACCACTAACAACTGTACAGACAAGGCATGCCTTGTCTCTGCGAATTCTATTCTTGACACCATTTCTGAATTGTCCAATCCAATTGGTCAAAATCAATCGGTTTACTGAGGTAATCATCCATACCTGCATCCAGACATTTTTGGCGATCGCCCGACATAGCATTGGCGGTCAATCCGATAATTGTAGTATGTCTCTCTTGTTCTTCCCTCTGGCGAATGATTTGGGTTGTTTGATAGCCATTTAGTTTGGGCATTTGACAGTCCATTAAAATTACATCGTATTGCTGCTGGTCTAATTTATCCAATGCTTCTTGACCGTTATCGGCACTATCGGTTGTGTAACCCAAATCGTCGAGCATAAATAAGGTCAGGTCACGATTATCAGGATAATCTTCAACTACTAAAATACTAATAGTTTGGCTAGAATCATCTGAAGCTGGTTTTGAGGTAGTAGTAATTTCTGATTCCTGTCTGGTTCTATCTGTTGTTGGTACTTCTAAAGGAACGGTAACCCAAAAGGTCGAACCGCGACCGACATCGCTGTTGACACCAATTGTCCCATTCATTAACTCGACAATGCGACGACAAATAGCTAATCCCAAACCCGTTCCTCCATATCTACGGGTGGTAGAGTTATCGGCTTGGGTAAATGGCTGAAATAATTTTGCTTGCTGTTCCTCGGAAATACCAATGCCAGGATCTTCGACGCTAAAACGAATCAAAATAGTCGTTGACGAGTTTTCTGCCCTTGTTTTTTCGGGGGCAATAGTTACCTTTATCTGTCCTTGTTCGGTAAATTTGATCGAGTTGCTAATAAAGTTACTCAACACCTGCTGCAAACGAAAATCATCGCCCTTAAGCCATACAGGAAGAGCGGGATCGAGATCGATACTTAGTTCTAGTCCTTTTTGTTCGAGCTGGGGTGAAAAAGAATTAGAGAGATTGTCAACTAGGCTTGCTAAGGCAAATTCTTGTGGGTTGAGATGGAGTTCTTTTGCCTCAATTTTGGACAGGTCTAAAATGTCATCGATTAGAGTCAATAATCTTTGACCGTTGGATTTGAGAGTTTCTAAGAGACTTTGTTGTTGTGTGTCGAGTTGAGTCAGATCGAGTAGTTGGGCGACGGAGAGAATGGCATTCATGGGCGTACGAATTTCGTGACTCATACTAGCCAAAAAATCGCTTTTAGCTTGGTTTGCCAAGTCAGCAGCCTGGGCAACGGCGATCGCTTCTTCTAAGGCTCGATTTTGCCTGATTAGTTCTGATTCTATTTGCTTGCGATCGCTAATGTCCATAATTGCCCCATAAAGTTTAATTACCTTACCCGTCTCATCGCAGGCAGCCCGCCCAATGCTTTTGAGGTAGCGCGTTTCCCTATTGAGGCAATTATAGAGAAGATCTAAATTATAGGGAGTAAATTCTGAGAGTAATTTTTCGAAAGCGGAACGTATTACTTGACGGTCTTGGGGTGGATGAAATTGTAGTAGTTCTGCGAAGGTCGGAACGCCTTTTTTGGGGTCTAAGCCATAAATATAAAACAGTTCTGCCGACCAGGTTGCTCTAGCTGTATCTAGCTCAAAATTATCCCCAACTTCTATTTCCCAATTACCCAGATTGGCTAGACGCTGCGCTTCTAAAAGGTTGGCTTCACTTTCTTTGAGCGAGGCTTCTGTTTCAATACGTTCGGTAATATCGATTACTACCGAACCAACTCCTCTTCTACCATTGAGTAAGTCTACGGGATAAAAACTAATGTTCCAGTAACGTTTGAGATTGGGTGCAGCAGAGGTACTGCCGTGAATTTGCCTATTGCTGACGGGTCGATTGGTTTCGATTACCCGATGTAGGGTTGGTTCGATTTTCGGAGCTAAATTGGGGACAATTTCGGCAATGGTTTTGCCCAGGTGGTCTTCGATGGAAAAGCCATTAATATCAGCCAAAGCCTGATTAATCCTGAGATATTTTAAATCTTGGTCGTGTAGGCTTAGACCTACGGGACTGGTAGTGTACAAATTCTCTAGTAAAGAATTAGCTCGACGCAGTTCTTCTTGAACTCGCTTGAGTTCGTCAATATTGACAAAAGTTACTACTACAACATCATTTTCGCCATTTTCTCGTAGATAGAGATTTGCGCGCATCAATAGACCTCTTGCAAAAGTTTTTTGTGGTACAATTAAATGTTTGGCAATTTTTGATAAGCGCGATCGCTATTAACTAACAAATTCTTACAAAAGTTTTTTATGATAAGGTAAGAGGTTAAATTTTTTACTAATTAAAAATGAAATATTGGCAAGCAAAAAAACTACCATCAACTGAATTTAAACGGATGACAGGAGTTAAAAAAAACATTTGGCGTGATGGTCGCGATCGTTAAATACAAGGAAAAAGAAAAAAAGAAACCTGGTCGTCCTACTAAATTAAGAATTGAAGACCAAATTTTATTAACTCTTCAGTATTTAAGAGAATATAGAAGCTATTTTCATATAGGAAAAGACTGGAAAATTTCGGAATCAAATGTGTGTCGTATTGTCTTGAAAATTGAAAATATCTTAATTAAATCTCGAAAATTTCGTCTACCAGGCAAGAAAAAATTATTAGATTCTTCTCTTAATGAAGACTTGATTTTAATGGATGTCATGGAGAGTCCAATTCAAAGACCTACAAAGCATCAAAAAATATTTTATAGTGGAAAACAAGGGGAACATACTTTAAAAACGCAAGTAGTTTTTGGGCGAAAAACGGGAAAGATAATATGTCTAGCTCATGAAAAAGGAAAAACTCATGATTTTAGATTATTTAAAAAAAGTAATGTAAAATTTCATAAGTTACTTAAAATTATAGCCGATAAAGGATATCAAGGAATTGCTAAAATTCATAAATCAAGTGAAACCCCTATCAAAAAACCACGGCGGGGGAAATTAAGCAAAGAACAGAAACAATATAATCGTCAACTGAATCGATTAAGAGTCGTAGTCGAACACGTTAATCGTCGGCTAAAAATCTTTAAAATTCTGTCATATCCTTATCGCAATCGTCACAAACGGTTTGGCTTAAGGAGCAATTTGATTGCGGGGATTTATAATTACGAATTAGCCTTATAAATCGGATTTTAAAAAATAAATTAATTCATAAATTCCAGTTATTAATTAATAACTGAAATAATTTTTGCTGTCAATTTTCTTGCCCGCGATCGCTGTATTCTGCTTAATAAAAAAAATCCCTCAGTTCTTACTATTTTAATAGATAAAAATTGAAATAAAAATAGCCTTTTATTATACCACAAAATATTTTTGCAAGAGTTCTAAGGATTAGATGCAAATCCCCTCAAAGGCTATGATGCGGTTATGCAGTATGGAGCAATGATGTTTGCTGCGTTTCCTGATGGTCGTCATGTTTTGTCAGAAGTAATTGCTGAAGGTGATCAAGTTGTAACTCGTGGAATTTTTAGCGGAACTCATCAGGGAGAACTAATGGGTATTCCACCAACAGGGAAACAAGTAACGTTTTCGGTCGTTCATATCGATCGCGTTGTCAACGGTAAAATTGTGGAACATTGGGGTCAGGGTGATATCTTGGCGTTGATGCGACAGTTGGGCATGGAAAGAAATTCAAAACTGTCTTAGAGACAATCTAAACCAAAATCTTTGCCCCATAAGTCTTCTAAACTGAAAGCTTTCTGTATATCTACAAAAATCTTTTTTAGTTTTTATTGAGGTTGATAGCCACGTTTCTGACGACGGTTCGCTTGTTTCTCGTACCAAAGTAACCCCGTTTGATAGTCGGGACAGACTGTAGAGTTGGAGCGACCAAAATCCTGTTTGACTGCACTCCCCCAGGTACGTTTGATAATCCAGTTGCCAAATAAATCCTGACATAATTCCAGTGAGTAGAAGCGGGTATCTTTCTGCCAGCTTGAGTATTGCCATTTTTCCAATTGATACATAGCTGTTAACACTCTCAGTACCAATAATTAGCTTAATCAATCAAGCATTTTTAACGCTCAAATTATCAAAGTTTTGTAACTTGTCTTTACTTTTATCTCCATGAATCTATCCCACGCCGATAAATTAGATTAATTTTTGACCCTTTAAAGCCTCCATTTACCTAAGTTAAGGATTACCCTATAGAAGATATAACCACAATCTACTCCAACTATTTTCAACGCTCCTATGAGCAAAATCATCGCACTTGCTAATCAAAAGGGTGGAACTGGTAAAACCACTACTTCTGTCCATCTTGCTTACTGGCTCTCTCAACGAGGACAGGTTTTGGTTGTGGATGCCGATGCCCAACAAAGTAGTACTACTTGGCTCGAAGACTTGAATTTGAAAGGTGAGATTCTTAACGATCCTGATGAGTTATTTGACCGACTTCCCCAACTAAAAGAAGAATATGATTTTGTGGTGGTGGATGGTCCCGCCAGCATGAGCGAAACTACCCGTGTCATTCTCACCCGTACCGATCTGGCTTTAGTCCCCTGTAGACCAGCAGGATTGGATATGCACAGTAGTAACCGCGTGATTAGATTAATTCGCCAAGCTAGAGATTTACGGGGAGGTATGCCTCAAGCTGCCTTGTTTTTAAATCAAGCCAAGAAAGGAACGGTATTACTCAGAGAAGCCCAAGCTGCTCTAGCCAAAAGTGGCATTCCTCTGCTGAATGAAGTAATCTATGACCGACAGGTGATTACAGATGCACCTTCTCAGGGTCAGGTAGTCTGGCAAATGGGCGGTAGTGCAGCTAAAAGCGCAGCAATGGAATTCGATCGACTCTTTGCAGAAGCTTGGGAGAAACTCAGTGGCGAGAACTAGAAAACCAGTTGAAGATTTTATCTTTAGAGGCGAAAAAACAGGAGCAGTACAGGTGGCTTTTCTGACGGATATTAAGTTACCTGACTATCAACCGCGACAGTATTTTGATGAGACGAAGTTAGCAGAGTTGGCACAAACCATCAAAAAACACGGGGTTTTAGAACCATTATTGGTACGGAAACTGCCCCAAAAAAATCAATATGAATTGGTAGCAGGGGGCAGACGCTATCGGGCTGCTAAGTTAGCTGGTTTAACGGAAGTACCAGTTCTCGTTCGCGATTTGAGTGATGAGCAAGCTTTAGAGATTGCCATTATTGAAAACCTTCAACGGGAAGATTTGAATCCTGTGGAGGAAACAGAAAGCATTTTAAAACTCTTGTCTAAACGGCTGAAAATCAAGTTAGAAGAGGTTTCGCCTCTACTCCATCAACTCCAAAAACAGGTGCGGGGGAGGTCAGCCAATAACGTTATTGGCTCAGAGCAAGTTGAATCGATTCAAGGGGTTTTTGAGTCTCTGGGCTTGATGGAATTGGATTCATTTATTAGCAATCGTCTACCTCTGCTCAATCTCCCAGTCGAGATCCTCGAAGCTCTGAGGGCAGGAAAAATTGAATATACCAAAGCCAAAGCGATCGCCAGAATCAAAGATGCAGAAACTAGAAAACAGTTACTCGAAGATGCGATCGCCAACTCCTTATCTCTCAGTCAAATCCGCTCACTGATTAAAGAATCAAAACCAGCAAAGCAACAAGAAGAATTAAGAAGTCGTTTTGATAATACCTATAAACAAGTAAAGAAAGCTAAAAATCTTTGGAGTAATGCTAAGAAGCGGAAACAATTGGAATCGTTATTGGCAAAGTTAGAGAAGTTGATTGAGTCAGAAAAGTAATTTTTAATAAGGGCAAAAGGCATTATGATTCAAGGTAGAATTCCCGAAATCACCATCAAATTCAGCGACAAACCCGATTTACCCACTGAAGGAAAGAAAGTAACTTTGGAAATCCAAGGCGAAAACAACGTTACCGTCAAAGCCGAAGTTAACCGCAAAACTTTGAAAAAACAGGTAGCGAAGATGGATGAGTATGAAGATTGGGTAGGTGCGCTCTCAGGAAAGATTAAAAGCATTTCCCCCGATGGAGTAGTTGAAGTAGAAGGTGCAGGATTGCAGGTGTTTGAGAAGAAGAAAAAAGAACCCAAGCCCGATGCCGAGTCAGAATCGACGGCGGCTTGAGAATTGGTGAACAATTCGCGATCGCCTGTGGGAGAAATCGGGCGATCGCGATCGCGCTTTTGGTTGAATAATTGGTAATTCCTGATTTGTAGTAATATGTATTAAATTGTAATACAAAGATTTTTGGCGCGCCGAGGGCAAGAGTGCAAAAAGGGCAAAAGGGCTATGTAGTCCTGGGGACGACACACACAACACGGAAACCGAGATCGTAGTCACGGGTAACGCGGGTACCGTCGTCGCGGCACGCAGAACGGCAGAGATCAGGATCGGTGTCCCAGGAACCACCGCGTATTACTTTAACACTACTTTCTCCTGATAACCAAGCACTGCCATCATTTGGTGCATTTTCGTAATTATCATGCCAATCATCCTCACACCATTCCCAAACGTTTCCATGCATATCGTACAAGCCAAAATTATTCGCTACTTTGAAATATCCTACTGGCGTTGTTTGTTCTCTATAAATACCTTTTAACCCTCTACCATAATTCCCTGGATAAACTTTGCCTTCGTATTCCCAATCAGTTCCTCTATAGTTGGCTAAATCGGTAGAAATAGTTTCTCCAAAGTGAAATGGTGTATCTGTCCCTGCACGGCAAGCATATTCCCATTCTGCCTCGGTAGGTAATCTGTATTCTCTTCGCGTTTTCTTACTTAAGCGATCGCAAAACTCTTTAGCATCTTCCCAAGAAATATTTTCTACTGGTCTTTCCCATCGCAACATAACTTCGGATGTTCCTTGAAAAGTTTCAGTAAAATGAGACGGATCGGTGTTTAATTCTCTCTCTACTTGCTCCCAACCTGCTACTATTCGCCATTGGGCTTGAGTAATAGGATAACGTCCCATAAAGAAAGTTGGTACATTTACCTTGTGTTGCGGTCTTTCATTTCTAAACCATTCGCGATCGTATTCTTTAACTAGCCTTTCTATTTCAGATTCTTCCGTCCCCATCCAGAAACTACCACCAGGGATGAGAACCATATCTAGTCCCACACCATCCCCTAATTCCTCAGTGAAATACTGTGCCGTTGCTTGCTTTCGGCGAATGATTAATTTTTTAGCCATTAATTACCGATAACTGACTACGTACATGCGGCGAACTATGCGCCTTTGTCGAAGGAGGATAACTGAATGAGGTGGAATCGGTTAACGTTTCAGCTCTGCTTACTAAGCTACCCGATTCCGGTTTATTTTCGGATGCAATAAGCATCACCGGAACAGGTCTGGACTCTTCAACACACGCCCGACAGATTCCCATCTGCCAGTTCTGGCATAGTAGAGTGCTGGGGACGACACACACAACACGGAAACCGATATTGTTGTTACGGTTATCGCGGGTATTGTTGTTGCGGTACGCTGAACGGCAGTTATTAGGATTGTTGTCCCATGAACCACCGCTTTTAATTGCCTGCCCCACTTTTAGGATAAACGAGTGAAAGTGTATTGGCTAAAAATATCTTCTTGCAATTGGTAAGTATCTCCATGATTGAGATGAGCTGACCAGCTTTGAAGCCTTTGAATCAGGTCTTTTAAGGTAACTTCCCCGCGAGCATAATCGGCTTGTAATTGCTTGAGTCTTCTTCTGGCTCGTCTTAAGTTATCATTACGTACTCTTATTCGATCTGGTAGTATCCGAAAACCAACAAAATTAGCACCGTGACGAGTTTCAAATAGCTGACTTTTAATCGGATGAATTATCAAGCGTAATGTTGTTAGATATTGTTCAATTTCTCTACGAGCCTGGGTTAAAAAGTCCCAATCATCACCAAACAAAGCAAAGTCATCAACGTAGCGAAGATATTTTTTTACCCGTAATTTTTCTTTGATAAAATGGTCAAAATTATTTAAATACCAATTAGCAAAAAACTGACTGGTTAAATTGCCAATAGGCAGACCGTGACGGCGTAAAAGGGGTGTTAATAAATCGTCCCCTGGAAAATATTCAAGCACGGGTTCTTGAGGATTACTACTGTCAATAATAAGTTCGATTAGCCAAAGAGTATCTTGACACTTAATTTTACGACGAATAATCTGTTTTAATATTTCATGGTCGATACTGGGGAAATATTTGCGTATATCACATTGTAAAACGTAGCGACTGGAACGAGCAAATTGTATAAAACGTTTTAGCGCACGATGAGTACCATAACCGACACGATTGGCATAGGTATCGCTAATAAAAGACTTTTCAATTAGAGTCACAATAATATTACATAAGGCATGATGAACTACGCGATCGCGATAGGGGGCTGCGGAAATTAATCTCGGTTTAGGGTCATAAATTCTGAAACTTTTATAAGCACCAGGACAATAGGTTTTTGATTCTAATTCGGATTGAAGCTTGAATAATTCTGGCTCTAAATTGTAGTTAAAAGCCAACACATTATCGCGGAAACGTTTACCTCTCTGAGCTTTACGGGAAGCTAACAAGAGGTTTGACCAATCCACAATCTGATGCCAAAGATTCCCATAGCGTTTCATCTTTTTTGCTGTTGTTTAATCCAGCCTCCTAAATCGAATCCAATACCGTTTAATTGTTGATTGATGTATTTATATCTTTTATCTGAAATTAGTTGGAAATCGTATAAAAGTCTGGTTTGATAGCGTAGAATATCTAGCTGAGTATTAAGTGAATAAAGACGAGTTAATTTATCGTTTTTAGCATATCGCGCCCTAATCAATCCTTCTAATAAATTATATAAATTGTTGACAATGCGATCGCCTAAAGCAAAGCGATGATTTCTGGGCAAACGATTCAAAATTGGAATATACCATTTAATCAAATCATAAGTCTTTTGAATAATTGGCAATTCCTTCATTTATAGTATTTATGTAACGATATGTAATATAGTAATTTTGGGCGCGCAAAGGGCAAAAGGGCAAAAGAGAAGAGGGCTATGTAGTCTTGGGGGCGACACACACAACACGGAAACCGAAAGTGTCGTCACGGTCAACGCGCGTAAGGTCGTCGCGAAACGCCGAGCGGCAGCTACCAGGACCGCTGATCCATGAACCACCGTGTACTACTTTTATACTATTATCTCCTGATAGCCAAGCACTGCCATCATTTGGCGCATCCTCATAGTTTTCATGCCAATTATCTTCACACCATTCCCAGACGTTTCCGTGCATATCGTATAAACCAAAGGCATTAGGCGGAAATTCTCCTACTTCTGTTGTTTCACCTCTATACTCTCCTTCCACCCCTGCTCCATAAACATATTTTCCGTCATAGTTAGCTAATTCTGTTGTAATGGTTTCTCCAAAATGAAACGGAGTCTTTGTTCCTGCCCGACAAGCATATTCCCATTCTGCTTCTGTGGGTAGTCTGTATTTGCGGTTTGTATGCTGAGTAAGGCGAGCGCAAAATTCTTGAGCATCTTCCCATGAAATATTTTCTACTGGTCGTTTATCTCCTTTGAATTCTGATGGATTATTACCCATAATCGCTTGCCATTGCTCCTGAGTAATAGGATATCTTCCCATGAAAAATGTCGGCACATTTACCTTGTGTTGTGGTCTTTCACTATTTCTTAACTCTAATTCTGTTTCTGGTGCGCCCATCATGAATTCACCTTCTGGAATCAGCACCATCTCTAGCTTAATATCATCGCTTAAGGTTTCTGAATAATACCTTGCAGTGTGCTTCTGGCGTTCAATAAAAAAGTTGACCACGAATTTTAAAATTTCTCACCAAACTCAATTTTAGATCGTGAAGCTTTTACTACTTTTGTAATACATTAAAGCTAAAAATTCTCAGGGCAAAAGAGCAAAAGTGAAAAGGGCTATGTAGTCTTGGGGACGACACACACAACACGGAAACCGAAATCGTAGAGACGGTCATCGCGCGAAGAGTAGACGCGAATCGCTGAACGGCAGACACTAGGAAAGTTGAACCAAGAACCACCGCGTAGTACTTTTATATTATGATCCCCCACTCGCCTAGCACTGCAATCATTTGGCGCACCTTCATAGTTTTCCTGCCAATCGTCTTCACACCATTCCCAGACGTTTCCGTGCATATCACACAGTCCAAATTCATTGGCAGGAAATTCTCCTACTGGAGTTGTTTCTCCTCTATATTCTCCTGTAACTCCTTCTCCATAGGTGTAGTTACCGTTATAGTTAGCTAACTCGGTACTGATAGTTTCGCCAAAGTGAAATGGCTGATTATATTTTTCATTCCATTCTTTCACTGTTAACCGATTACTGTTAACTGATAACTGGTCACTCTCTACTGACCTACAGGCGTATTCCCATTCGGCTTCTGTGGGTAATCTGTATTCTCTTCCTGTCTTTTGAGAAAGGCGAGCGCAAAACTCTTTGGCTTCTTCCCAGGATACTTGCTCTACTGGTCTTTTATCTCCTTTAAATCTTGAAGGTTCGGCTTTTAGTTCTCTATTGATTTGGGGCAATGCTGCGACGGCTTGCCATTGCTCTTGGGTTACTGGATATCTCCCCATGAGGAAAGCTTGTTGGAGGGTAACTTTATGCTGCGGTTGTTCGCGGCTACTACTACCTTGTTCCCCAGGAGCAGCACCCATCATAAATTCTCCAGGAGGAATCAAAACCATTTCCAACGTTACCGATTCGTTTAGTGATTCAATAAGGCGTTGTGCTTCGCCTGTTTGCTTTCTTATCACCCATTCTGTTATTGATTCATTTCTAGTAAACGGATTTAGCCTCTGGAATAGCCCTGGTTGTTTTTGCTGTTGCTCTAATTTTGCCGTAATAAATTCAAAGGTTTGAAAAATTGATATTTCCACTTCAGCGACTTCAAATTGCTGAGTGAGTAGCTCAATGCCATCTAATAGAACAATAGTGGAACTTTCATACTCCATATCTTGTAGGGGTGGAAAGCCACTAAAATCATATTTTGGCTTTTCTTTACGTACATCGCCCGCAGCTTTTAGTTCTTCTTGGGCAAATCGGGCATAATCCCCTCCCAAGGTTTGCAGAATTTCGACACTGACCTCGGCAAAAGGATGAATAACATCCTGAAATTCTTTTTCCACTTCCTCTGGAGGTTTTCTCAATTCTGCCAAGAAAGCTCGTAATTCTATTCCCAATTGGGCAGCAATAAATTTAGAAACGCGATCGAAAACATCAACAGTAACCGAGCGCGCAGAACTACGTTGAAAAATCTTCCTCACTTGAGGAGCGATAAAATCATAAAGTATCAAATCGGGATCTGTTCCCTGGGGATAATTAGACCTAACTCTTAAAATTCCTCCCAGAAAAACCTCAGCAATTTGCACCTGTCCTGCTTCTGATAAAAGTTCGCGACGAATTAATCTAACTACTGGTAAAAAGATTGTCGGTGCTGCTGCTAATAATTCAGCTAATTCTTGAGCCAACAGAGAAGAATTATTCCGAAAGCGTCTGACTATAGCTTCTGGAGTTAAATCAGGTTTTGCTTCAGAGTCAAATTCTTCTTGTTGTGCCAACTCGGGTTCTAGTTTTTGCTCAATTTCGGGAGAAGCCAGCACAAACCCCGCAACCTTAATATTACTAAGCCCTGCTACCAAGCTACTCCATCGCTCTATGCTCTTGGGTTCGAGAGTTAATACGGGTATCTTTAAGGGATTTGGAGCGCTAAAAACATCTTCCCACAGTAATATATCTTTGATGCGTAATTGATTATTTCTTATTCCAGGCTCATTGCTAACCAGAGTCACTTTTGCCCCTTCTCCTAAACCAGTTTTTAACCATAACCATTCGGGGAGCATCTGCAAAATAGCCACAGGATTGGTTTTTTGCCAACGTTCGATTAAGTTCAAAATTCTGCCATTTTGCCAATAATTAGCAACGCAATCACTAACACAAACAATAATGCGCCGACCATTAGGATTAAGTAATTCTTTGGGACTAGCTATGCGGGATTTAGCAATATTTAAGCCTTTATGGAGGGTTAAATTATCTTGCTGACAAGCTAATTTCCAGACCTGGACATTACTGAAAATACCATAGTTGCGCAGAAATATTATTAAATCTTCTATGGTTTGATGCCATATGTCCATCGAAAAATTGCCATCAATGACCAATGCCAAGTCTAGCCAAGGTTCTAATGCTGGTTTAAAAATGGGAGCTAAGACTTTTTTATTAGTAGCCGTGTTGCTATCAACATTAATAGCTGCGTAATTTTCAACAGTAGCTATTTCATCCAATACTTCAGGACGAGATAAGGCAGGGACTCGGCGCAAGAGAGCTTTTAAAGCCCTTGCCATAGCCAAAGAACTACCCAAATCGGAGGGATTATCTACTGAAAATTCGATCGACTTGCCTGAATATTGCTTTTTTGGTTGTTCGGGATATAATTTGCCTTCAGATGTTTCTTGTGTTTTGGGTGGAGGTGTAATTTCTGGAGTTTTGCCTAGGACATTTTCCTTGATAGGAGTTCGATCGACATTATCAGTTTTTTTATTGTTCTCTCTTGTTGGTTTTGGCTTTTTTGATTTTTTTTCAGTTTGCTCTGTAATTTGAGGAGCATGAAGCAGCAGCCAACACATATCAGCTAGCTCATAGCTAGTCATTTCTAACTCTGACTGATTAAGGGTATTGAGTAACTGCCCAAAGTGATCGCTCATCCTAACCCCTCAGTTTCACTTAAACTCTTGAATAGTAATTCTTCTAAATCTTTTGGGTCAATATTGGATGCTGCTCCTCCAGTTGACATATAAATAGTGTTCAGCAGTTGATCTGTGGCAACATCGTTTTTCTTTAAAAAGTTTTTGATTAGGTCATTAATCTTAGCTTTAGAATCATTGAAATATTTTTCTCCCATATGAGCTTTCACAATGGAAATCAAGTTATTTTCACTGGGATTGGGCATATTAATTCTGATGCAACGTCGCTTAAAAGCAGGGGGAAAATCCCGTTCTCCGTTACTGGTCATAACTACAATTGGAAAAGCATGACAACCCACTTCCCCACTATCTAACTCGACAGTGATACCTTTATCTTCTGTGAATACTTTCGTGGATACTTTTGTTTTCTCCTGAGAGTTTTTCTCCTGAGATTTTTTCTTCGCCCAGCGTTTTAGCTCGGGAATTTGATATTCTCCTTCCTCAAACAAATTGAGCAAATCATTAGGCAAATTTATATCACTTTTATCCACCTCATCTATCAACAGCACCCTGGGCAATTTAGAAGGTAAGAAAGCTGTACCCAAAGGACCTAAAGTAATATAAGTGCCGATATCTTGTTTGACTTTTTCTTCGGTTTCTTGCAAACGAGCGATCGCATCATAACGATATAAACCATCCTGAAGAGTTGTCCTAGCTGTAATCGACCACTTTAAAACAGGTCCCAGTTTTAATTGATATGCCAAAGCATAAGCTAAAGAAGTTTTTCCCGATCCAGGACGACCAGTTACCAACAAAGGACGGCGCAAACAGAGAGCAGAATTAACCCCAGCAATTACTAAATCAATATTTTTCTGTTGTTTTTTAAGCTTGTCTTTTTTAGTTTCATCATCTTCTGAGTTTTCAGCAATTTCTATCAAGCGAAATTTTCTACCACGCTCTAGATCTTTCTCTTTCGCGAGATTAATTAACTCTTGCCAGCGTTCTTCATCTTTATCAGGAATAGACCACTTAAACTTTCTCCAAGGAGGAGGTTCTGGCAAATTGAGAGTTTCTGAAGATAGTTGCTTTCCTCGACCATTAAAAGGATGCCAATGAACTTCCTGCATTTCTTCCGCCATATTACTGTTTTACTCCTATAGTTTGTAAAGGCTCTTCTTCTGGCAAAATTTCAGGGTCTTCTAGCAACATACCGAGATAGTAACCAGGATATTGTTTGCGTTTTGTCCGATCATGACCCCAGGCAAATTTTCTGAGTTTCCAAGTTAATTCGAGTAATTTTTCACAGCGATGATCTAAATCTAAACTATTCTTACTCAGGCATTCTTTAAACTTTTTCTCAAATTCTACTCCTTCAGGAATGTCATCCCAATTCCAAAAAGCAATCGGAATACCACTATGATAAATAGATTGAAAGAACTTCATCCGTTCATTGACACTGCTTGATAGAGAAGATTTCCAATTTACTCCCCAGAGATTGGGACATTCTTGCATATAAATTTCCAATTCAAACCAGTCGATTGTGTCTTTTTCTGATATTTCGATTAAGTGTAACGTTTTAAATTTGTCAATTTTGTCACTAATTTTGGCAAAGGATGCTTGGGAAATTTCTGAGTAATCACTATCAAAAAAAGCTTTGAGCTTTTTCCAACCGTCTATTAACAAACTAATACGACTGTTTTTTCTGGCTCGCTCTCTACTACGAAGAAAAATACGATACCTTACAACAAGCTGTTCGGTGGCGTTTACTGCTGAACTTGACAGCCAATCATCAAAATTACAATTTAATTCAACAAGCGGTAAAAAAACTTCAATTCTTAATTGATCGATCCGTGCATTACGAAATCTAGAATCAGTTTCTAGAAAATCAATATATTTTTTAATTATTGCAGGAATATCTTTAAACTGATAACAAATTTCACCTATTGTATTAGATGAAAACATGATTTCAGATTGTTTACCTTGATATTTTAATTGACCTCTAACGCTTAACTTATCCTGTTCTTCTCCATTAGCAAATTTCTCAACTATAATTAATAAGATTGGTGAATAGTAAGATTTATCTTCATTTCTATCTGGTTCAGTTTCGACTTTAGGTGATTTCTTGAAATATTTATACCAGATTTTGATCGTATTCATCAGTCTCTGTAGGGGCGTATCGCGATACGCCCCTACTACGCTAATGGTATCTTTTTTACCATAAATAACCTTATTTTGACCCAAATCACGATTAGCCTTGTTTAACCATATATTTATCTTTTTTTTATTATAAGGTCTTAGTAATTCCGCAAACTCTACAACTAAAGTAGGATCGTACTTATCAAGAAATAACTGCTTTAATAATTCATAATTCTGAGTAAAACATAAACTCTTTAGATAAATTCCTCGATGTTTATTAATTTGTTCGATTTTAGAGCAAGCATTCCAAACATTTTTCCATTCTATTTCTTTAAGAATAAAACTCAACTCATTCCACAAATTTTTAAAAGATTGATTTTGGGTGTTATTATTTAATTCGGCTTCTCCAAAAAGCTTGATTTTTTTAGTAGATCTACCTTCTAATTCTTGTTGCTTTAGCGCTATATCTTTTATAACAATAATTAAATTATCAAATTCTTGTTGATTTTTGTCATAATATGAGATCGCTTCAATTAATTCATCAAATCTTTCTGGAATACCACTAAATGCTTTTAAAATGCCGATCACAAATGAACTAGTAGTATCCCTGTCTGCAATTTCAATATCCTCTAAAAAGCTAATTATGTCTTTTCTCCTCTGAGAATCTTTAATAGAGGAGCATTGTTTCAAAGCGTCAGTTAGCTCGTTAAATCCATCATCTTTAGGCTTAGTAGGAACTTGTAAAAGCATTACTAATTAGCTAATTCCTCTGGAAACATTTGAAATACAGTATTTCTAAGATTTTGTATTTCTCCTGAAGCATTTTCATAGAGCATATCAGTAACTTCTAAGAGTTCTGCTAATCCACCTGAATAGCTGAGGGAAGTTTTAATCATGCTTAGTATCACCTTGTTGGAACTGCCTTCCATGATTATGTTGTTCGCGATTTCTTTCCGCATATTCAGAATAATATCCTTGCGAGTTTGAGGATCTCGAATTGAATTACATTCTAAAAAAAGATCGCGTAATTGACTTAATTCTTGGATTGTTAACTTGCGAGGTAATTGTGGATTACGATATATTTCTTTTTCCTTAGTTGATTCTATTTCGCTAAATCTTTCTTTTTTATTACCTGACCAGTCTTGATATAGCTGAAAGCAAGGGGTTTGTTGAGTTTTACCATCTTTTCGTAGCTTAATGAAGTTGTGCTGAATATTTCTCATCACGACTTCCATATCTGGCAGCCAAAATTCAGTTTCATTAGATGATTTTAATTCCTTCATCAACTCCCTAGTAAATAAACCTGTTTGCTCATCACCTTTGTTAATCGCATATTCTCCAGGATTAGCAGCAAACATCACCATTTGTTTTTGACCTGGCAAGCGAACATAAGGAGTCTGAGGTTTTTCATCGGCAAGGATGAAATCAAACTGTTGCGAATTAGCACAAGTATCAAAAATTAGTAGTTGCTGAGGCATATTTTTATAAGCCGCAGTTTGCATCGTATTAAGCTGGGCAGTTAAATTGAGATTCTTGAGATCGTCTAATGTTGCATCAGCATAAATTAACCTGCGATCGCCTTTGGGAGTAATCAACCCATGTCCCGTCCAAAACACGATAAACAAATTTGCTTGTTTTCCTTTAGTTTCTTCACCCAGAGCTTTACTTACTCTATTTTTGGTAGCTTCTAGTGGTTGACTATCTGTAAGATTAGTAATCTTCTCAACTATCCCCGCATTGCTATCAAGAGGAGAGATGAATACAGAAATATTTCCAGCAGGAACATTTTTATCCCGTAACCACTGGCAAAAATGATAAACATCATTTGCTGGTCCATTGAGATCGTTAAAACCACTATACTTTTCGATGCCAACTAATATTGCTTGTGTAGTAGATGGAGATGCTTCAATCATTAGCTACTTCCTCTATCTTCTGCCAAATCTCATCCCAAACTTCCTTGATTGCCCAATAAGCACCATGAGATTGCGGGAAAGATTGTTGGCTATCAACTTCAAAATCTGTTATTCTCCCAGGAAATATTTTCTCTCCTATATAGCTAAGAAAATCGTTGCGATCGTAAATATTTAACCATTTAGGAAATTCTTCGGGTAGTTTTGCATTAGGGTCATATTCCATACCCACTAAAGCGTTTAATTCAAAAAGGACGGGAGCTTGAGAACCAACTGTTACTAACAAGTCTATTTGAGGAGGCTCTTTCTCTAGCAATAGATCGACACAGATAATACCACCTAAACTGTGTGCAACAACAATAATTTTACCTTCTAACGGCTCAATTGTTTGACGCACAAAGTCACGAAGCTCTTGACCACGGGCTTGATACATTAAGATATCTCCCAGCGTCCCGCTATATTTTTCCGAAAATCCACTACGCTTACTTTGCAAAGTATTGTTGATTCTGCGTCGAATTATTCCAGAAATATTCTGTTTCACCCCAGAAATAAGACCTTTTTTGGTATCCTTACTCCCCAATTCTAAAACAATTTGTTCAACAATGCGATCGCGTAGTTCTCCATTTAGCGATAGAGCATATTCCCCATACTTATCTCTAAACAAAAGTGAACTTTGAGCTACCAGCGCACGAGCTAAAGCCATGCGATATTCGTCCAATGGCTCCTGAGCAGAGGCGATCGCACCTCGATAGTCCTTTTCCCCAACAATAATTGTTTGAGCTTGAGCACAAAATTCCTCAATGCCAGCCTGCTTTAGCATTGCCCCAAGATCTTCAGATGGTTTATATCCCCGAAACTTAAGATCTAAATCATGTCCTGGCGTAGCTCCCAATGACACTTTGCTTGTATTAGAACTTATTGCCAAAATTTGTAATTCTATTAGTGGATCTTCATAAAGCAACTCCCATAAACCAAGATAATACTCCTCATCACTGAGATCGCTGTCTAAAGATTTCTTCTCGTCAAATTTTGGTAGAGACAAGCCTCCAGCATTTAAGGTCGATCCACGAGGTCCACCCCAATAACATTTATGAAAACGCAAATCTTCTCCCCGTTCGCCCAATTCTTGTTGAACAATACTGAAGGTTTTGCTGTAAGTAGGCTCCCGCACACCAGTACCATGAACAAAGACAATATCAAATTCCATTGGATAAAACTAGCTACAAAAACCAGGCAATAAAAATATGCAATTAAGTTGCTGGATACTATATTCATAATTATGAAGGATGTTTGTATTTTCTATGTTAAAAATGTTGTTAATTTGTAAATTAAGGTTGAATTTTGATATTTCACCATCTCAAATAAGGTTTGAGAATTCATAGAGAATGAGATGATTAAATCAGATCAATTCAACAAAAGTCCCAGGTTTGTTGCTCTATGAATACTCATGTCCTTACCCGTGCCACAACCGACCGCGAACTAGTTTTAATCTGGCTGGGGGACAAAAGCAGAACGACGAGGGTTAGCTACAGCAGCATTGTCACCGGGTTTTTCGACTTCATCAATAAACCCTTAGCCCAAGTACAAATTGAAGATCTTCAGCTCTGGCACCGACGACTCCAGTTAACCGACAAGCCCTCTACCGTCGCCAATAAAATTAGAGCGATTAAATCCCTCTTTAGCTATGGAGTAAAGATTGGCTATTTAGAAATTAATGTCGGCAGCTATATTAAATGTCCCAAAGTCAAAGAAAAGTTGGCCCAACGGATTCTCTCTGAATCTGACTGTCTAAAACTGATTGAGGCCACGAAAACCGAACGTAATCGCGCTTTATTGTGCCTGATGTATGGCTGTGGCTTAAGAGTATCGGAAGTATGCGCCTTAACCTGGGGCGATCTGCAAGCCCAAACAGATGGAGGTAAATGTACCGTGTTTGGGAAAGGTGGTAAAACCCGCGTGGTATTAATTCCCTACTCTATCTGGCAACTCATCATCAAGCAACCCAAACTTATAGATGCGGTGTTTGTCTCCCGTACTGGTAGACCTCTTGAAAGAAGCGCAATCCATAAGATCGTCAAACGATGTGCTAAGCGAGCTGGTATCTCCGAAAAAGTATCCTGTCACTGGTTGAGGCATTCCCATGCTTCCCATGCAATTGAATCGGGTTGTAATCTAAGACTGCTACAGCAATCCCTTGGCCACAGTAAATTAGAAACCACGGAACGCTATCTACATATCAATCCCAACTCCTGTTCTAGTCAGTTTATTAATATCTAACCCTTAGTGAGAATTGGCTTAGTTCAATTTACTAGTTTGTAGCTATTAGCTCTCAGCTCTCAGCTATTAGCTGCTACGCGCTTAGGTATTTAGATTTTGTTGCTCTTTTGTCTTTCGATCTCAATCGTTTGCAAAGCGAAACGATTCACAATAGCAAAACTAAATCCACACTAGATTTAATTTACCTAAAAGACTCTGCGATCGCTTTTTCCCTTAACTCAACTACTTTATTCGTATTGGCGAATAGCTTGCTCGATAATTTGATTGCTTACGTCGGATAGATCTGATTTGGAATAGATGGTTACTAGAACTACGACCGTTTGAGTTTGGAGGTAATATATCACTCGATAACCCGCACTTTTTCCTTTCTGAATATCCCTATTTTTCAGGCGTACTTTAAACACTTGATAATTAAGACCCTGAAGGCGTTCGCCAGGGGGTCCAAAAAAATATGACAAAGTAGGACAGTCTTGGACAAATTGCCCCGCTTTTTTGCTAATCTTTTAGTATTTATGTATTGAAAAGCGGGGCAATTTGTCCCTCCTCATGAAAAAACTCTCATTGCTAAACCTATAGCTAGGGAAGACTGTCCTACTTTGTCCAATATTTCTCTCGGGGTTTTACCTGACTGGAATTCTGCGATTAGGGGTTCGAGATCTTTTCGGATGGAGCGATAGCGTTTGGCTAGATTTTTTAAATCTTTTCGGAATTGAGGAGTTAAATTAACTTCTACAGTGTTACCATTAATCGACATCAATACCATCCCACATTTGCGCGCTGGGAATAGTTTCTCCAGCTAAGGCTTCTTTCATACCCTGTTGGATGCCTTCTATGACCTTTTCGGTAGGCGTATCGTCGGGGTTGCTGGATTCTTCTTGGTTTAGTCCCAAACGAAAGTAATGGATAAATTCATAGATTTGGTTTAGTTTATCCTCTGGGATTTTGTTGAGTTCGTCGATAATTTTTTGGATAGTCATTAGGTAAATAAATATCTTTTAAGAAATGAGAAATTGACACTCCCTTGTGAAAGGGTTAATGGCAATCGAAAATAAAGAGGTTTAAATTCTTCTTCCCGATTTCCCAGAGCTTCTAGGTAATTATCCATTTTCTCTCCAGGAATTGTAATCCGCCCCAAAAACACTTTAGCCATTTTTACCTCCAAAGTTTTGCGTTTTGCTATCCTCTGACTAAGTAATCACAGTTCTAATTTTCTCAATACCAACATTGTAGGCTTTAGAGGCAGTGTAGTAGATTTCTTGTGGGTATAGATCGATTCATCCCAGAAGACGATTTTTGATGCGGATCTGGTTTATCTAGACTCTTAGCTTGACACTCCCACCACTAAACGCGACAAACGTCGCGAAGAAAGTGGGGGATTCTTAGTTCAGCGAGTCTCCATTGGACGGCAGAATTGCTCCAACCGCCCAAGAGGGAGTCTCTCCCCAAGCGTAG
>JASJDX010000125.1 GCA_030064975.1 Pleurocapsa sp. MO_192.B19 | reverse complement strand
TGGGTGAACGAAAAAGACTGTGGGAAAAATTATCTTTGATCGCGATCGCTAATAAGGTTCAACAATGTGTATAAGTACGAACAATCAAGGCTTATAAATTCTGAATTCTGAATTCTGAATTCTGTATTCAAACACTACTTTGTTCTATCTCCCACACATTTTTTCGTTCACCCGAGGTTGATATAGATGTGTCAGGCAGCCAGGTTACGTTCACTTAAGATCAAAAGGATTCTGTTTCCATTAGCTTTTTTGTTCTGGGATAGAGACGCTCGCAAGTTGCATTCTCTGGAATTGCATTAAAGATCGCTCGATCTTCTTTCGTCTTGGCATTCGCAGTATCAATTCGTTGCATAAGCCGAACTTCTCGGAATTTACAGGCTCTCAACATTTCTTCCATGCATTTCACGTTTGGAAGCCACCAGTTGGTTTGATTTGGTTCCCATAGTTGTAAGTAGGGTTTATCTGTATTGCTAACTAAAGTCAGTCCGACAATAGGTTCTAATAATTTTTTGGTATTGTCTGTAGAACAGTCATTAACTACGATTACTTCTATGGCTAAATCAGGCTTAACATTATTAACAATAGAGTGCAGACAGTTAAAAGTGTAATCAATCTGATTATATACAGGGATAATTATGGAGACTTGGGGTGAATCTTGACAGGGAAGTTGAACTGTATAGTCCACTATTCCTGCCCTAAGAGACTTTTTTACAGTTTCCTCAGAAAGAACTGTTGAAGTTCCTTCCCCTCCAACGATTCTAGCGGCAATATCTTGAAAACCCAGTTGAGGATTTTTTGCCAAGAGTATTTCACTTAGTCCGATAACCAGTTCAATATTTCGAGGTTGTAGTTCTAAACCTGTCTGATAAATAACAATTGCCTCATCTAATCGCCGCTGTTTGACCAAAGCCTTAGCCAAACCGAGATAGAGCTGATGGTTTTTGTTATCTAGAGAAATTGCCTGATGATACAGATCTACATTATCTGGATCTTTGGCTATCTGTGACTTATAAAATGAGAGTGCTTCTTTTCGAGATTGCTGCGTGCGATGATGTAAGACTGCACCAATTTTTGTCTGTACCTCTGGTAAATCTGGTTGAAGTTTCTGTGCCTCTTTATAGGCTGTTTCGGCTTCATCCCATTGCCTCAATTCAGCTAGTGCTTCTCCCAAATTGTAATGTGACCAGACAAAATCAGGTTTTAGTTTAATTGCTGTGCGAAAACACTCGGATGCTTCTTGCCATCGCTGCATCTTCAATAACACGTCACCTAAATTATTGTGCGACCAGGAGTTACTAGAGTCAAGGGCGATCGCTTTGCGGTAAGCAGTAGCAGCATCATCCCACTGTTGTTCATGAGCTAAAATTTCGCCTAAATTATGCTGTATCTCTGCATTATCTGGCTCTAGGTTAGCCGCTTTCTGGTAAGAAGTTAAAGCGGGTTGCCATTGTTTTTTTTGAGCAAGAACTTTGCCCAATAACAAATAGCTTCGAGCTTCATTTGGAGAAACTTTTAAAGCCTGTTGATAACAAGCTACTGCCTCGTCTAAATTACCGATAGCAGTTAAAATTACTCCTAGCTGCCAGTAAGCATCCATTAAGCCTGGTTTAATGATAATTGCTCGACGATAACAAGCGATCGCTTGTTTAACTTGTTTTTGTGATAACAGTTTATTACCTAACAAAAAATGATTCTGAGCCGAAATCCTTTTAGGTTTGAGGCTAAAACCCTGGTAATAAGCTTGACTAGCTTTGGTCTGATTGCCGCTCTTTTCCAACGCCTTGCCCAAATTAATGTAATATTTGGCTACTTGAGGGGTAAGTTTGATGGCTTTGAGGTAACAGGAAATAGCTTTTTGCCAATGCCTGGAGCGAAAATAGCAATTACCCAACTCAAACTGAATCGATGGGCAATTCGGTTGCAGCTTCGCTGCTTGACGGTACTTGTCTATTTGTTCCTCGACTTTCAGTTTTTTAGCAGGTTGTAGAGAAATTAGGCTGGATGGAGTACTTCCTAGAGGTCTAATTGTTGTTTCTTGAGGAATTGCTGAAGAAGATTTTTTGGTGCTGGGATACAAAAAACCACGGATTTTATTTGTAGTCTTGGACTCAAGTTCTCGCCCATCCCTCCCTGTCTGGAGTTGAGCTAACTTCTTGTAGTAAAAAAGAGCTTCTTCCGTTTGTCCATTTTGTTCTAAAGCATCGACCAATCTATTGTATGCATTAAGCAAACCGGGCTCTAATTTAATACAATTCTGATAACAGGCGATCGCTCTATCTATCTGACCCTCTTCCAACAGATGATTGGCTAAATCAAAGTGATTTTCGGCAGATAATAACTTAGGCTCAATTTCTAAAGCTTTAAAGAAGCATTCTGCTGATTTAGCATATTCCCCTAACTCGTCCCAAACTCTAGCTAAATTGCGATATGGAGTAGCACTATGAGGCTTTATTATGATTGATTTTTGATAGTGTTCAATAGCTCGTTGCCATTTTTTTCCCTTGGCATAAATACTACCTAGGTTACAGTAGATCTCTGCCATGTTTGGTTGTATTTCTAGAGCTTTGGCATATATTCCTATTGCCTCAGCACTGTTGCCAGACTTCTGTAGACAATTCCCCCAAACTTTGTAAGCTTCTCCCATATCAGGATCAACTCTCAGAGCTTCCTTACAAGCGGCAATACTTTTATCCCACTGCTTATGCTCAAAGAAGGCTAAAGCCTGTTCAACATATACTTGCGCTACTGATAAAGTTTTTGGTAGTATCGATTCCCCTGTTGACGATACATCCATATTGGACATATTGGATACAAGTACGATGCTATTGGTTGGTTGAGCTGGGGAATTAGAGTGGTTCTCCTTATTAACTATTGAACTTACATTAGAGAAGTCTGGGGTTGATGATTGAACAATACTCGTTTCGATTGCTGGTTTAAGTCCTATTTGCGAAGCTTGATCAGCAGAATTATTGACTGGATCTGTATCGCCAGTTTTCCCTTCCCCTTCTTGTTCGGCGGCTTCAGTATTCTCTGGGGACAAATCTAACTTGGGCCAAGATTCTAAGACTACTTCTTGCAGGCAATCATTTTGTTGCTCAGAACGTTTGCGCTTTAGACGATTTTTTTTAAGTGCATTAGACAGCAATCGGTAAGCTTTTGCACTCTCTGGATCTAATTTGGTTGCCTGACGATAATGGGTTATTGCTGTAGACAAATCACCTCTTTTTTCTGATTTCATCCCCTGGCAAATTTCGTCTTCGATCAATTCTATTCTGGTAATATTTTGTCTAGATAGATCGTCTTTAGATGAATATAAACTACCTAAATTAAAAGAGATATTTTTCTCTATTTTCTCCTCAAGGCTGTTATTCTGATTTGATAAATCAAAAATATTAGGGGACATTTTTAAAGTTTATTTAAACTATAGTTAGTTTACTTTTATTGTTCTGATAAAAGTTTATGGCAAATTCGACATGGCTCATAAAAAACCATGACTAAAAAATAGTTCTTCTGATGAGAAGAATGCTTTAAGCAAAAGTATTATAGTTATTCAAGCTGAACGCTTAAATTAAGAGTAACAATATGATGTCAAATAATATACCGTAATTTCACCTAAATTACAAAAGACTAAAATCACAAAAGACTGAATATTGTTTTTGATCAACTATGATTTATGATTACAAGTGACGTAATTTTAAACTGCCAAACAACGGCTATTTCTTGTCTGAATTTAGATCAAAGGTTGCTTTTAGACTCAATAATGTTTGCGATAACATTTATTTCACTAATAATGTGTTTTAAAATACTTAAAAACTTCAGGTTTCCAAATTTTTCAATTCTGTTTATCGGTAGAATAGAACAAAACCATTGGTCAGCAATCACAACCTATCGGAGGGAAGTTGTTCGCATTATCTTAGTTTCGATATGGAGATGAGGAATCAAGTTTTTGAATTGAGATATAAAACCCTTGGTGTGAATTAACTTTGTTAATATAAAACGTTTACCATTTATCAAAAGTTTATCAAAAGTAGATATATAGAACATCACAAGTAATGCTATAAATACTAGTGGACGTAGGCGTAAATAAACCCACTATTGATTCAAGTTAAAATCTAGGTAACTTGCTACTTGTGAAACAGTTGCGTTGCGGAGGTTCCCGACCTTGAGCAAACTGTTGAACCCGAAGGGCTACTTCCACGCAGCGGTACTAGGAGGAAAGTACTATCATATATCCCTTTTACCTTCGACTTTTTTCCTTTCCTCTGTAGCTAAGCATACTAATAAGCAAGGCTTAAGTATTCCAAGATTTAGTAAGCTTTTTGCGTCTTTGGTGATTCACCGAAATCAAAGAATCTTGACTAATAGAATGTTCTGAGCCTTCTGAATAGACTTTTTCTACCATCTGTTGAATAATCTTGCTAACTTGCGGCTGATGTTGGGATAAATAAGTTTGTTTGAGTTGATTGTATTCCTCGGCAGAAGTAGCATATAGAGAAGATACAGCCTCATGATTGAGAATTAAAGCGCAGACATCAGATAAGTTGATTCGTCCAGCCGCTTCAGGATAGTTGGTATGAATATAATTAAAAGCTCCTTCTATTACTTGAAACTCTGTTACGTTCGCCAGATTAATATTAGCTAAGATCATAAAAATATCTAGATCATCTGATTGTGCCTGGCTTTTTGGAGTACTTATCGCCATCTTCAAATCTTGATGCAAATTTTGCGGCAATCCTTCTCTAGAGATTTCGTTTATTGCCCAAGGTAATAATTCTTCTCGAACTTGAACACCATATTGGTTTTGGAATTTAAGCCTTTGGTTGTTATAACCTCTATAAGAAGTAGCATAGAGATTTGCTATGTTTTGGCGATTTAAAATTAAAGCTGCAACAGTCGCCGGTTGAATATTCGTTTTATGTTCTTGATATTTAGCATCAATAAAGCTAACTACTTCTTGAATAACCTTGATTTCGGTTACGTTGGTTAGTCTAATATCCACCAAAACATCTATTAAATCAATCTTGCTACTTTGTATTTCTTCTATAGAATCACGCATAAGATTATGTTCCTATCGAGTTAGATTTAACCCGATTGTAGCCTCGGTGATATATAACGGCTAGTCGTTTGTTTTGAGTGAAATTTGAGTAAGTTATTTAAAATTTGGTTTGTCTGGCAAAGGAATGTCTTTTAATTCTGAAGGTTTTCTCTTGGGAAGAGGTACATCTCGTAATCGTTCTCGCAACGATGGTAATGGTTCAGGGGCAGGGGTAGGTACAGGTGCAGGTGCAGGGGCAGGTGCAGGGGCAGGGGTAGGTACAGGTACAGGGGCAGGTGCAGGCACAGGGGTAGGTACAGGTGCAGAGGCAGGTTCGGGTTTGGGTTTGGGTTCGGGCTTAGATTCAGGTTTGGGTTCGGGCTTAGATTCAGGTTTGGGTTCGGGCTTAGGTTCAGGTGCAGGTTCAGTTTTTTGTTTTTCTTCTTCTTCTCTTCTAATAGAAGGAAGAGTTAAGGAAGGACAAATTTCCGCATCATATTCATAATTAACTGTTACCCGATAAGGTTTGGGTTTTCCTGTATCATTTTCTAAAATACTTTCACTGATTTGCTGACTGGCTTGTTTATTAAAAATGGGGTACTTCGCGCCCTTGATTAAATCTAAAGCGACAACTTTACCTTGAGCATCTACTACAACTCCATAGACACTAGTACCTTTAAGTCTTCTAATACAAGCTTCTCGTGGATAAGTACCTTTCACCTCGATACTTTTCGGTTCTATTTCTTGTACCTTAGCTAGCCAAGCAATATAGTTTTTTCTCGCATCTTCATTAGTAGTACCAGCTTCACTTTTTTTGAGACTTTGGCTAAGGTTATTAAGGCGATTCTGGGAGTCGGCTGCTTTTTTAGCTGCAATTTCCTGAGGAGTAGGCTTGGGCTTGACTTGAGGTTTGGCTTCAGGTTTTTCAGTGGGCTTTTGTTCTGGTTTAGTTACTGTTTGAGGAGGCTTTTCTGGTTGAGGTTGTTGGGTTGCTGATTCTGGTTTCTCACTTGGTTTCTGAGTATTAGTAGGTGGTAATTTGGATGGATCAACCTTGAAATCTAGAGGATCGATAGGATCGATCTCTGGCGGTAGAGGTAAATTTGATAAATCACCAACAGGAGGAAGGGTAATGTCTGTTATGGGTGGTAAGGAAGGAAAATCAAAATTAGGCGGTGGAGGAATAGCAACAGGAGGTAAATTAGAAGGATCTCCTATTCCTGGAAATAAAGAACGAGGTATGGCAAAAGGCGCAGCGGGTTCACTATTGTCAACAGGAGTGTCAACAGGAGGAAGATTATTGAGATCTGGAGTTTCTAGTTGAGGATATAAATCGGGCAAACGAGACTGTTGCTCAGGATTCAACTCGATCACAGAAACTTCTCTTTGTCCAGAATCATCATTAAAGTTTAAAGTAGGTAAACCATATTTGAGAACCAGTAGATGTAGAGCTAGCGAAAGCAATAAGGATAACTGTGCTGGGTTAATCAGCTTACCAGATTGATTATTTAATTTTGATTCGTAGGACATAACCAGCAACAATAAAAATAAAATCTAGTTTGTCTAGTTTACAGAATAACTCTAAAAAATAACATCATGATAAATTACATTATGCATCATGAGTCCATCATTGTTTTTGGGAGATTTTCGCGGAATTGCCAACTACACAGATTACATGCAAATCATTGTTTAGATGTTGGAGTTTCGGACAAATTTTGCGACAATAACAGGGAACTAAATTGATAATCAATCAAGAGTTGAGTTAAAGCCTCAACTTAAATTAAAAACTTTAATGGAAACTAGCGATCGCCAATCTCTTGAACCAATTATCGAAGTATCAGAATCTAAGATTAAATCTAACCAGCAACAACAAAATAACTTTTGGGTGGTTTTTAGCTCTACCTTTATTACCATTTTTCTTGCAGAGATGGGAGATAAAACTCAACTAGTTACCCTGTTAATGAGTGCTGAATCTCAAGCACCTTGGGTAGTTTTTGCTGGTGCAGCTTTGGCTTTGATTGCGACTAGTTTAATTGGGGTTTCTATTGGCTATTGGTTATCCAAAAAACTTACTCCTGAAACTCTTGATTTATCCGTAGCAATCTTGTTACTGATTATTACTGCCTGGTTAATCAGCGATGTGCTTACTATTTGATAAATGTTAAATATTAAATGAATATAGATTGGCAACTTATTGGTATTAGCTTTATTACGGTGTTTTTAGCTGAGATTGGGGATAAAAGTCAGCTAGCGGCGATCGCTCTTGGCGGAAGCTCTAATAACCTCCGTGCAGTATTTATTGGCTCAACTGTGGCCTTAATTTTAGCTAGTTTTCTGGGTATTTTGGCTGGTGGTGCAGTAGCACAATTTTTACCAGAGAAGCTACTTAAATCTTTTGCTGCAATTGGTTTTGCAATTATGGCATTAAGAATACTTTGGGTAGGTGGCGCAGAAGAAGAATAAGTAATAAATAATAAATATCTAATTTAATAAAACTTCACTAATTTTCCCCGCTTCTATGGCTAATATTTGCGAGTCTTTAATCCAATCATGATTAAAAGAATCAATGTGAGTAGTAGTAATAATAGTTTGAAAGCGATCGCCAATTACTTCTAATAGTTGCTTCTGACGATTAGGATCTAGTTCTGCTAAGACATCATCTAATAGCAATAAAGGTGGTTCACCTACTACTTCTTCAATTAACTTTAATTCGGCTAACTTTAAAGCTAATACTAAGGTGCGTTGTTGTCCTTGAGAGCCATAATAACGAGCAGGAGTTTGATTAATGGTAAATTCTATTTCGTCGCGATGTGTTCCCACAACACTTTTTCCCTGATATTGTTCTGCAACACGACGCTGTTCTATTTTAGTTAAAAAAGCTTGCTGAACCTTTACGGGATCATCTTCTGTCCACTCTACATTAGGAAGATAATTAATCTCTAGCTGCTCGGTTTCCCCACTGATGCACTTATGCCAATATTGGGCGATTGGAGCAAGTCTAGCAATTACCCTAGCACGTCGGCGAGTCACCCTTGAACCTGCGGCAGCTAACTGTTCATCCCATAGCCGTAATTGAGGCTCATAATTGCTATTTAATCCTTTTGACTCATCTAATGTTTGCTGTTTAACAGCGCGGATTTTTTTCAATAAAGCATTCCGCTGACGCAGCACTTGATTGTACTGCTGCAAAATACTTGAATATACAGGCTCTAATTGAATCAATAAGCTATCAATCCAACTACGCCGAGAATCTGGCGCACCTCTAACTAGATCTAAATCTAAGCTAGAAAATTGTACTGCGTTTAGTATCCCCAGAAAATCTAACTGACGACGCAAAGTCTCTTTATTAATCGCAACAGTACGCCTTCCTTGTTTACGAAAAATGATAGCTAGTTCACTTGTACCATAAGCACGTTTAAGGGTTGCTACAATTTGACCAGTATTAGCAGCTTCCAAGACTAATTCGCGATCGCGAGTGGTACGATGGCTCTTAAGACTAGCCAGAAGCTCTACGGCTTCTAATAAATTTGATTTTCCTTGAGCATTGTTGCCCACTAGAATAGTTTTTCTCGCAGTAAATTCTATTTGGCGATCGACATAATTCCGAAATGAGCGTAGGTGTAACCTTTTTAAATACATTTATAAACAAGGATGAGGAACACAATTTAGCTTTGATAGTAATGCTTGACTTAGGTTTTAACCCTTAAGGTGATTTTAGACTGAGAAAGATTAATATTCTTTTGAGCTATTCTTCTGTTGTAGAAGCAATTGCCTCAAAATTATAAATTATCAAGAGAAACAGATTCTCCTTACTCCTTATCCTTACTCCTTACTCCTCATCCCTCATTCCTCAAAGAATCCCTCATCCTTTTAAAACTATTCACCTAAAGAACTAGACACAAGTTCTGGTTGCGACTTTTGAGCGAGCTTTTCTTTATCTTGACGACGTTTTTTCGCATAAAGCTGGATACTTGCTACCATTGTCAGTACTAAACCTGCTACTAACCAAGTTGTCAAATCTAAAGGTAAGCTATTTTTAAATACAGCCAACAGAACAATTAACACTAGAAGTATTGTTGGTGCTTCATTTAAGGCTCTAAATTGCTGTCCTGTCCAGTTGCATTCTCCAGCCGCTAATTTCTTCATGATGCGCTTGCAGAAATGATGATAACCAATAAGCAAAATGACAAAAGTCAACTTAATATGTAACCAAGTTGACTTGAGAATTTCTGGCTCGGTAGAAATTAAACCAATCCCCATCGCCACGGTTACCAGCATTCCTGGAGTTGTAATGATGCTGTAGAGGCGTTTCTCCATCAATTCATATTGATTTTTCAAAATGCTACGAGCAGGTTCAGGTTTTTGTTCTGCTTCGGCATGATAAACAAACAGTCGCACTAGGTAAAATAAGCCTGCAAACCAAACCACCACACCAATTAAGTGAAATGCTTTAAACCAGTAATAAGCCATAAAAAAATATCGTTATCAAAAATTATTCCGTATGTATGTGAGTGTATATTTTTCTTGCACCACAAACTACCACTACGCAATAAAATTTTAAAGACTGACTAGATTTATAGTTAGCAATAGAATGAGATAGCGGGACTGGCCAGATTTGAACTGGCGACCTAGCGCTTCAGATTGGTGTGAGTTTCCTCACTCTCTGGACTATCCCTTCACCTTAGGTAAGCTACCTTTAGGTGGTGGCCGTTATGTTGTAGGTAATTACTTCAACAAGGTTCATTGAGCTAATACTTTCCTGATTTTAGACCTACAACCAGTCTCTGCACCTTCTCTACCAGGAATTATAGAGCTTGGCTCAAGATTACCATGATTGCAAATAGCAACTTTAGGCTTCCTTGAATTTGACCACATTCACTCATGAAGTTTCCTCCATAGTGCCCGATTTTTCAGGAGGCGCTTGCTCTATCCTACTGAGCCACAGCCCCTTGCTTATCTCAATTTAATCATAAACCACAACAGAAACTAAGATAAAAAATTCCCTTGAAGTACTATATTTTTGTATATAAAACTTTACTAGATTAATAAATATTGCAACATCGATTAATATTTATGTTATTTAAAGAAATAAAATTATTATCGATTCAGGAAATAAAAAACACCTCAGAAATAATCAGGAGAAATTTACTTTGACTTATTTAACTTTATTAGCAGCAGCATATGTACCTAGCACTGTATCTTGGAGTCCCAAGGTCGCAATCGTCATGATTGTCTGCAATATTGCGGCGATCGCTTTTGGTAAGTTTACCATCAAAAATCAGAGTGCTGGCCCTGCTTTACCTTCTCCAGAACTTTTTGGTGGAATGGGACTTCCTGCTCTTCTGGGGACTACTAGCTTAGGTCATCTTATTGGTGCAGGAGTTATTCTGGGACTAGCTAATGCTGGCGCGCTTTAAAATTATATAAAGATTCTGTTATTAGGAGTTAGCACTCATTGCTAACTCCTATATTTTTTGGGGACTTATTTCTATCAATAATTAATGTCTACGTATTTAAGCTGAAAATTATTTTCAGAGATTTCTCGTATTTACATCTTTTAATAGCCAGAGTTATTTTATAGATCGGTTATTATTTAACTTAATTATATATAGTTTCGACTTACTTGATTTTAATATATTTAGTTATTTTTATTTTACTTAATGTAATGGTTACAAATATAATTACTAGAAATTGTGTATTTTAATCTAGGTTAAATCAAATTACTACTATCTGAAAATAATTTTCATAGTTCTAGCTAAATTGCTTATACAACCAGAACAATTTTAGGTATTATCTTGTAGCCACAATCTGAGGAAAGCATTTTGAGCTTATTTTCTCAAGAAAAAACGCAAACTTCGCTAAAGGTTTATGTATATATAATTATTAGCGGATTGAGCAGTCTACTAATATTATTTCTGATTCAGAAAGGTTTACCGTTAAATCAAAAAAAAGCAGAAGAGTATCAACAAAATATTCAAACAACAAGACGGGAAATATTTAATTTAGAGAAAGCTTTATCTCAATTAAATTATACTTATTCTGAATTAGATAGCAATCTTAGTTTACAAGTAACTGCTGTCAATACGGCTAGCGAAAGTCTACAGGAAATTCCTGATTTTTTAACTCGCAGAGAACAAAGTGTTTTAAATAGTAAATTAGAGACTCAACAGGCACTATTAGCTTCTCAAGTAAAATTGATTGAACAGTTTCAAAATGCCAAAGTAATTTTAAATAAATCTTGTTCACATATTCCTCAACTAAAAAATGAACTAACTATAAATCCTCAGATATTTGGTGATAATATCTCAGCCGACAATAAGTTAGTTTCCATGATTGATGATTTGTTAAGTGATTCCATTGTAAATTGTCACAGTATAGATGATTATTTGAAATCTACTATTGAAAGTAGGCTCAAAGAAACTGACTTTCTACTTAAAAAAGAAGAATTTCGAAAAAATAAGTTTATTGTCAAAGAATTTTTAAGCCATATTGAGACTGTAATTCTTCAAAAGGAAATAATAAAAAATATTTTTCGACAAATAGATATAGAATCAACTGCAATTAACAATCAACTACAAGAAATAGAAACACTTTATCTTAATCAATATCAACAATCTCTCAATAGAATCAATCTTTATCGCCTACTAATTTGCTTTTTTTTAATAGTTATTATAGTTTTTGTCGCTTATAAAATTATTAGTAATTTAGTACGAACTAATCGTGGTATCGTCAAAGTTTTAGAAGGTTTTACTCAAGAGTTGGAAACCAAAGTAGAACAGCGCACTGCTCAGTTAGAAGAAAGTATTCAAAACACTGAAGCCGCTTTAGCACAAGCACAAAACGCTAATAGAGCCAAAAGTACATTTTTGGCTAATATGAGCCATGAACTGCGTACACCTTTAAATGCTATCTTAGGATTTACTCAGTTAATATGTCGTGATTCTTCAATAGGAGAAGAACATCAGGAAAATCTCAAGATCATAAATCGTAGTGGAGAGCATTTATTAAAGCTAATTAACGACATTCTAGAAATGTCTAAAATTGAAGTAGGTCAAATAACGCTTAACGAAGCTAAATTCGATCTATATACAACGCTTAGAAGTATAGAAGATATGCTGAGTTTAAAAGCAGAAGCTCAGAATTTGAAGCTGACTTTTAATATAGCTGATAATGTTCCCAAATTTATTTATACAGATGAAGGAAAATTACGCCAGATTATTATTAATTTACTAGGTAATGCACTTAAATTCACTGAGAAAGGTTCAATAACTTTAGTTGTCAAACTACAAAATAATCCGCAGCCAGCAGAAGACAAAATTGATTTTCTTTTTTCTGACACCTATTGTCTACATTTTTCTATTGAGGATACTGGTCCTGGTATTGAACAAGCAGAGATGGAACAGCTTTTTTCTCCCTTTGAACAGACAAAAATAGGTCGTGTTTCTAATGAGGGAACAGGATTAGGTTTGTCTATCTGTCAAAAATTTGTAGATTTGATGGGGGGAGAGCTTAAAGTTGAAAGTGTTGTCGGTCAAGGAAGTATTTTTTCTTTTGAGATTTTAGTTAGAGTACAAGAGAGTAAGGCTACTAAAGTAATTGATCAGACTGAAATAGAACATAAAAGAGTTATTGGTTTTGCTCCAGATCAGTCACAATATCGCATACTAGCGGTAGATGATGTTCCCGCAAGCCGTCTGTTATTAAGAAAAATGTTGTCGGGAATTGGTTTTTTGGTTCAAGAAGCAGCAAATGGTCAAGAAGCAGTGGATTTATGGTCAAGCTGGCATCCTGATTTGATTTTGATGGATATGAGAATGCCAATCATGGATGGCTACGAAGCAACTAGGCGTATCAAATCTCAGCCCCAAGGAAGCAAGACAATAATTATAGCTTTGACTGCAAGTGCTTTTGAAGAAGAAAGAGTGGTAGTTTTATCAGCTGGTTGTGATGACTTTATGCGTAAGCCATTTTATGAAACTGAACTGCTAGAAAAAATAAGTCAGTATTTAGATATAGATTATCTTTATGAGAATACCAATGATCTATCATCAAATCAGGAATTATCGATTTCAGATTTGACTAGAGAAAGCTTAGCAGTAATGTCCCCAGAGTGGCGATCTCAACTATATGAAGCCGCTGCCAAAGTAGACAATCAGGAAATATTTCAGCTATTATCAGAAATTCCTGATGAATACGAATCCCTTGCTAAAGGAATTGAAACTTTGGTAGAACACTTTCGTTGTGACAAAATTATTGACCTAACAGAATCAGTTAACTAATGAGCGTATCCTTTTTGGAGCAAGCTAAAGCTAAAATTTTAGTTGTGGATGATCAGCCAGAAAATCTTCATCTGCTATCTGATACCTTGACCTATGAAGGATACGAGGTTAAAGGAGTTATTAATGGGGAAATGGCCCTAATGGTAGCCAATTCAGTAATACCAGATTTAATCTTGCTGGATGTAATCATGCCAGGATTAAATGGCTATCAAGTTTGTGAAAAGTTAAAAGCAAATGCAGTCACCCAAGAAATCCCCATTATTTTTTTAAGTGCTAGCAACGATCCGATTGAGCGAGTTAAAGCTCTAAGTGTTGGCGGCGTAGATTATATTGATAAACCGTTTCAAGTTAATGAGGTGTTGTTGCGGATCAATAACCAGTTAAAGCTACAAGCTGCTCAAAGAGAAATACTTAAACTTAATACTGAATTAGAGCAGCGTATTCAAGAACGTACCGCTCAGTTAGAAGCAGCCAATCAAGAATTAAAATACGAAATTCAAGAGCGAGAGCAAGTTAGCAAGCTTCTGCAAGAAAGTGAAGAAAAATTAGAGAGTATTCTCAATTCTTTAGAAGAAGTGGTCTGGTCAGCTGATGTTACTACTAGTAATCTGCTGTTTCTGAATCCAGCGGCACAAAAAGTTTATGGTCGCTCAGTTGTCGAAATGTTAAATAATCCTGACTTACGCTTAGAGTCAATTCATCCAGAGGATCGCGATCGCGTAGAATTGTCTTTGGCTAGTTCATTAAACCATAAAAATGATCTTGAATACAGGATTGTTCAGCCAAATGGGGAAGTTCGCTGGGTATGGGAACGCAGTCGTTTGATCTTCAATCAGATTGGTGTAGCCAACAGAAGAGATGGAATTATCTATGATATTACTGAACGAAAAAAAATTGAGGAAGAATTAAACTACGAAGCTAAACACGACTCTTTGACGAGTTTACCTAACCGAGCCGCTTTTATTGAACGGGTTGAACAAGCATTAAAACAAAGTAAAAAAGATCGGGATTATTTATTTGCAGTTTTATTTATTGATTTAGACCGCTTTAAAATAGTTAATGATAGTTTAGGACATTTAGTTGGTGATGAACTACTAATATGTGTAGCTAAAATTTTAACTAGTTGTTCCCGTTCTAGCGATTTTGTGGCTCGTTTAGGGGGAGATGAATTTACTATCCTGCTGAATAGAATTAAAACTATCGATGAAGCCAATATTATTGCCGAAAGAATTCAAACAAAGCTAACTTCTTCCTTTTGTTTGCAAGGTCATACTGTTTTTACTAGTGCCAGTATTGGTATTGTGGTGGGAAACCATAAGTATCAAGATAGTTCGGAAATTTTGCGGGATGCAGATATTGCTATGTATCAGGCTAAATCTCAGGGTAAAGCACGGCATGAAGTTTTTGACCAACAGATGTATGCCGAGACTAAAGAACTGCTAGAGATAGAGAACGACTTACGCCAAGCAGTTTTAAAAGCAGAATTTATATTGCATTACCAACCTATAATCTCTTTTGAAGCTAACACTTTATATGGTTTTGAAGCATTGTTGCGCTGGAATCATCCTACTAAAGGTCTTGTCTACCCCGACAAGTTTATTCATATTGCCGAAGAAACAGGATTAATTGTCAATATTGGAGAATGGGTTTTACAAGAAGCTTGTCGTCAGTTATATGCTTGGCAAACTCAATATCCTGATACAGCTAACTTAAATATAAGTGTTAATATTGCCAGTCAACAAATTAAAGATCCTCGTTTTTTAGCTACATTAGATGAAACTTTGGCTAAAACTCGCTTATCAGGAAATGCTCTACATTTAGAAATTACTGAAAGTACTTTGATGGATTATAAACCAGAAACAATTAATTTATTTAATCAAATTAGGGAGAGAGGAATTAAATTAAATATTGATGATTTTGGGACTGGCTATTCTTCTTTGCAATACTTAAATCGCTTTCCGATTAGTATTCTGAAAATCGATCGTTCTTTTATTCAGGGAATGTTAAGTGAGAAAGAAAATTTTGAAATTGTTAAGATGATAATTACCTTAGCTCGAACTTTGAAAATAGATGTAATTGCCGAAGGAGTAGAAAACTTAAAACAATTTAAAGTTTTAAAAACTTTTAACTGTCAATTAGGTCAAGGATATCTTTTCTCTAAGCCAGTAGATCATCAATCTGCTGAGCTATTAATAAGTAAAGCTTAATTAATTTACTTAATTAATCTAATTAATATTAATTCTGGGTAGTCGATGTTTAAAACTACAAAGAATTTCCCAAGAAATAGTATTGAGAACATTTGCCCAATCGTCAGCGGTAATGCTGAGATTGTTTTGTTGCCCAATTAAAGTAACTATTTCTCCAGGTTTTAAATCAGGGATACGATCGACATTAAGCATTAGCTGATCCATGGTAATAGAACCAATTTGGGGGACTAATTTCCCTGAGATAATTGCCTCTAAACGATTTGATAAATTGCGGGGAATACCATCAGCATAGCCAATGCCCACAACGGCTACTTTAGTGTCTTGTGATGTAATAAATTTGCGACCATAACTAACTCCTTCACCTGCGGGAATAGTCTTAATCTGAGTGATTTTTGCCTTGACCTGTAAAACGGGTTTAAGCTCGATCGCTTGCTGGAGATGAGGAGCAGAATATAGACCATAAAGAGCCAGACCAACCCTAACCAAATCATAATGGTAAGAACGATCGCTTAGAGTAGCTGCGGAATTAGCTAAATGCAGCAGAGGGGGAACATATCCTACCTTTTTTAATTGCTTGATGGCATTGCGAAAACGTTGATGCTGAAGATTCATCATCGTGCGATCGCTTTCCTCTGCTGTGGCGCAATGAGAATAGATACTGGCTATCTGCAAATTAGACAGTTGTTGCACTAGCTGGACAAAAGAAGTCGCTTCTTGCCAGTTAGTACCCAAACGAGACATTCCTGTATCTAATTTCAAATGTACAGGTAAGGAAGTTCCTACTTTAGCCATGGTAGCCTCCACAACTAATGCCTGTTCTGGGTTACAAATAGTTGGTTCTAATTGCCAAGCAGCGATCGCTTGAATATCTTCGGGGGCATTAATTGCACCCAAAATTAGAATTGGTACGTTGATTCCTGCTTGACGTAATTCTACTCCTTCTGCCAAAGTTGCGATCGCCAAACAATCAGCACCATTAGCTAAAGCTGTCTGTGCCACAGTAACTGCACCATGACCATAGGCATCAGCTTTGACTACTGCCATCAGTTTGGTTTGATGCCCAAGAAAGCTTTTTAAAGTTCGCACATTATGGGCTAAAGCTTTTAAATCTACTTCGATCCAGGCACGTTGACGATTCGCCAACAATGATAAAGAGTTATCTTGCTTGTGAGATGAATACGTTTTGATTTGTTGCTGCCAACCGACCATATTAAAGTTATGCTTTACCTTTTGTTGTTGGTATTATTTATAAATATTAGACGAGAAATCGATAAGGTCAAGTTGAAACAGGAATTTGCAAGTCTAACAGATTTACGTTGACAGCTTAGTACCACTTCCTAATCTAACCGTTGCCCAATTCAATTTTATCCTTAAGTAATGATTATCTAACTACAGTAATTAGTGCGTTTGTGTTACTATCTCTGATAAATAATATAAGTCCTATATTATGGGTAAGGTTTTAGTATTAAATGCTTCCTATGAACCTCTGAATATCACCAGTTGGCGCAGGGCGGTGGTATTACTCCTCAAAGGTAAAGCTGAACAACTTGAACACAGGGGTAAAGTTATTTACACGGATTTTCCGCTACCAACGGTCATTCGCCTACGTTATTATGTCCGAGTTCCCTATAAAGAAATCCCTTTAACTCGTCGTAATGTTCTAGAAAGAGATAGTCATAACTGTCAATATTGTACAGCCAAGGGAGATCAGCTAACTATCGATCATGTTATCCCCCGATCTCGTGGTGGTGGTGATACCTGGGAAAACCTCGTAGCTGCTTGTGTTCGATGTAATGTCAAAAAAGGCAATAGAACTCCGAAAGAAGCAAACATGCTGCTGCTAACTAAGCCTCGTCGCCCTTATAGCAGTCTCCATTTTGAACTGGTTAAATATACGCGGGGTAACTCTAACCAAGAGTGGAAAAAATACGTTATCGGGATTTAGCTATATTTACAACTGCATATTCTATCAGTTAATGATAAACTCATAGGTCTAGATAATTATATTATAAATTAGCCCTGTCGCTCGGTAATTATATAATTGCCAATAACATTAATATGTCTTCAAACATTAATACTTCTCTCGAACGCCGTTTAGCTAATAAGAAGGAAACTAGCAGTAAAAAGCAGCTAAAAGCAATTGATGGCAATAAGTTTAACTTACAAACCAAGAAAAGTAATGAATTGGCTAAAATAGTCTGCCAACTGCGAGAAATCTGCGAAAAACATCAGGGAGAGCGACAGATAATAGTAATTCAGGATTTTCCCGATCCTGATGCCCTTTCTAGTGCCTGGGCTTATCAATTGATTGCGGCAAATTATGATATAAGTTGCGATATTGTCTATGGTGGTACTTTATCTCACCAAGAAAATATTGCTTTAGTAAGACTTACTGGTTTACCTGCCCAACGAATTCTCAACACTGCGTTACAGGAGAAAGATTTATCAATATATCAAGGAAGTGTCTTGATTGATAGCCAGGGAACAAATAGTCAAATGTATCCGATTGTTGAACAGGCTGGTATTCCTTTGATTGTGGCGATTGACCATCATAGCAAACAGAAAGAGCTAGATGCAGAGTTTATTGATATTCGTCCTCAAACTAGAGCAACTGCGACAATTATGACTCAGTATATCCAGGAGGGAATGCTAGAGTTTGACACTAGTAACGAAGATCATGTCAAATGTGCTACGGCTTTGATGCATGGTTTGCGTTCTGATACCAATTGTTTAAGGCAAGCTAAAGAAGAAGATTTTATTGCTGCTGCTTACCTGAGTCGCTTCTATGATTCTCAATTACTAAACGCAGTATTACAGTCAGCGCGATCGCGTCGAGTCATGAACGTGATTGAAAGGGCTTTGAGAAATCGTCTGATTAAAAAGAATTTCTCTATTTCAGGAGTTGGTTACATACGCTATGATGACCGCGATGCAATTCCCCAAGCTGCGGATTTTTTAGTCACCGAAGAAGATATTCACACCGCAGTAGTCTTTGGCATTGTTCACAATGATGATAATGAACTGGTAATCGGCTCATTGAGAACTACTAAGCTGACTTTAGACCCTGATGAATTTATTAAAGCAACTTTGGGGAAAGATGCCCAAGGACGCTTTTTTGGTGGAGGTCGCTATATGGCGGGAGGATTTGAGATTCCTATCGGTTTTTTAGGAGGTTTTAATGATAATTCCGAATATACCAAGCTCAAGTGGGAAGTCTTTGATACTCAGATTAAACAGAAGTTAATGTCTTTAGTTGAACCTGAAGATGATTTGATCGCTACGGATTAATCATGGATGGTGAATTGTTTATCGATGGAAGTTTATTTAGTTCGTCATGGTATAGCTGCTCAAAGGGGAACATATGCTGATGACGAAAAGCGTCCCCTAGTAAATAAAGGTCGAGATAAAACTACCAAAGTTGCAGAAAGTTTGCTGGCTACTGGAGTAAAATTTGACTTGATCTTGAGTAGTCCTTTGGTAAGAGCTTATCAAACCGCAGAAATTTTACAACAAACTGGTTTATCTCAAACCCTAAATACCTTCTCTCCCCTCAAACCCAATGGCAATATAGAACATTGGTTAGAGTGGCTACAGCAATGGCAGTTTCATAACCCAGACTGCACACTAGCTTTGGTGGGACATCAGCCAGATTTGGGCAACTGGGCAGAAACCTTAGTCTGGGGTACGGTAAAAGGACAACTAGTGCTTAAAAAAGCAGGGATTATTGGTTTAAAATTGCCTCACATTGGTACTCCTATATGTAGAAGTAAATTATTTCTGTTGACCTCTCCTAAGTGGATGATTTAGCCTCATTTTATTTAGCCTCATTTTACTGATAGCCTGCTAGTTCTTGATTATTCCAGTTGAGAGTATCGCCGATTTTTTCCCCATCATGATAGGCGGCCAATAATACTTCGCTAGTTTTTCCCCAGGAAATTGTGCCATCAGCTGCCAGCGCAATTGCTCCTACGTCTCGTTTGCGACTACGAGATTCAGTCATGGATTTTTCCATGGCATCGACCAAAGACATTCCATCCGTCACGCGAATCACGATCTTGGCAGCTAAACATTCCTCCATGATATCTTCCCCAATCCCAGTACAGCTAACCCCTGCTGAAGCATCGGCATAATTTCCTGCAGGCATTGCTGAATCACTGACTCGACCAATTCTTTCTAAACCTTTACCCCCTGTAGATGTACCTACGGCGATTTTACCGTTACAGTCGAGGGCAACTACGCCAATTGTGCCTTTGCGGGGTTCGTGGATTAGTTCTTGCTCAGCAACTACTCCCGCCATTTCCTTATCAAAGTTTTCTTCGCGCTCTTGTATCCATTCTTTGAGACGAATATCTATCAAGGGATCATACATAGGTATATTTAATTCCCTTAGGAGTTCGAATGCTCCATAATCTGATAGTACGCGATCGTCTTCTCCCTGTAAAAAGTTAGCTAGTTCAATGGGATGTCTGACACGAGAAACATTAATTACTCCACTAAAACGCTGTCTAGCACCATCCATCAAAGCGGCACTCATCCGTATTTGTCCATCAGACTGTAGTACAGAACCAGTACCCGCATTAAAAATAGGCTGATTTTCTAATAGCTGACACCCCATAATGACAGCATCAATGGCACTACCTCCATAAGTGAGCAAAGAATAAACTTCTTCGATGATGGAATGGAGTGCTTGACGGACTATGATTTCTCCTTTCGCGCTTTTGAGATGCCCTCCTGCACCACCATGAATGATTAACTTGGGCTGTACTTGATTAGCAGACATAATTGTTTTCTTGACGGTTAGTGATTGATTATTGATAAATGTAAGCCTTAAGCCAATGTTAGTTATGATGAACTATTGACAGATTGTTTGCGACGACGACAATGATCGGAACAATATTTAACCTCATCCCAGCATTTTTCCCATTTTTTGCGCCAGGTAAATGGACGATCGCATACGGGACAAACTTTTGTGGGAAGATCGGATTTTTTACGCTGACGAGCCATTATTTAAGGGATGGAAGATAAATTATGAAGGACATAACAGTTTTATTATTCCTTATAAATTGATAGTTTATACAGATGAATCAAAACCTGCTGGCGAATATTAGAATCGTTTTGGTTGAACCTGCGGGGGCATTAAATGTTGGCTCAATCGCTAGGATCATGAAAAATATGGGATTAACTCAGTTAGTGTTAGTCAAGCCTAGATGCGATCGCTATTCAGAAGAGGCAAGACAAATGGCAGTACACGCCGTAGACGTATTAGAAAATGCCCTGATTGTCGATAGTTTACCTGCTGCATTAACTGGATGTCAAAGAGCGATCGCGACGACTGTTCGTTCTCGTAGTGTACCAATTAAGCTGGAAACTCCTCCTGTAGTTATTCCTTGGCTATTAACACCAAATATTAAGTCTGCCTTACTATTTGGGGCAGAAGATCGTGGTTTGAGTAATGATGAATTAAAATATGCCCAAAGGTTTGTCTGTATACAGTCTAATCCTGCTTATCCTTCTTTGAATTTAGCTCAGGCAGTAGCTATATGTACCTATGAGCTTTATCAGACTTGGTTGAAAATGAGTAATAATCCTCAACAAACAGTTATCTCTAAACCAGAGATAGTAGCAAAAGATTTTATGCCGACTAATGCACCGATAGATGTATTAGAAGGATATTATCAACATCTGGAAGCAGTTTTACTAGAGATTGGCTATCTTTACCCTCATACTGCACCAGTTAAGATGGAAAAGTTTCGTCGTTTGTACAATAAAGCTAATCTGCAACCAGAAGAAGTAGCGATGTTACGAGGTATCTTGCGTCAAATTCGTTGGGCAACTAAAAATCAATCTAATTTAAGAAACGATTAGCAATTAACGCCACTTATGATGATAAAAATCTAAATATTGATACTTGAGTTACTAGAAAAAATCAGTAATTTTATCACTGTAATCTGATGAACAAACATTACATACTATTGATGACCGTAGATTAGATCGTTTATGATTCAAGGCGCAAAAATAAGTACTTATGATAGTTAGGATTGAGAGCAAAATCGAGAAGAGAATCAGAAAACACACTGTTAACCTTTTTCTTCTTAGCAATTATTTGTAGTCTTTCTGACAACTAACACCGACAACCTCAACTCTTAAGCAATTCGCTTTATTTATCATGGTTCTAAATTGATCTAAACTCATCATCATCTTACTGTTAGTCGAAGATACTACGCCTTAAAGTGAAGCCTGCTTCGACTTCGTCAACACC
>JASJDX010000124.1 GCA_030064975.1 Pleurocapsa sp. MO_192.B19 | reverse complement strand
ATTCATTCAAAGCCTAATTATTCCTTGGCGCAATCCTGATGTCACTGCTTCGGTGCGACTGGAAACACAAAGCTTAGACAGAATCGAACTGATGTGAAACTTGACCGTGTGTTTGGATATTTGGAGTTGTGAAGCGATCGCTTTATTATCCAAACCAGCCCCTAGTAACTGCAATACTTCTACCTCTCTAGAAGTTAGATAAATTCCTGATTGAGGTTCTGGAGTAATAGCCGAATCGCTTTCACCAAAAGATGCTAACTCTGGATGAATCACGATCAAACCAGCCATTACAGCATCAATTGTGGCTATAATTTCCTCGTTATTTATCAGACGAGGTAAAAAAGCCTGAAAACCCAAACGAAGATATTCGCCTATCTCTTCAGTAGCTATTGAATCAGTTAACAAGATTCCAGCCAGCTTGAAATCGACTGTTAACATCCATCGCTCTAACCAACACAAATCCTCGTTAGGCATTCGCTCTAATAACAATAAATCAAACGGGCGATCCGTAAGGCTACGGGTCGCGTAATCGCTCATTGCTATCAGGCTCGTTTCATCGACAAAACTTCCTACTATTTGTAAATCGGACAGGCGAGAAAGGATGCTCACTAAACCAGCACTCGTGACTGAGTTAGAGTCATATACTACAATCCGAATCATCTGGTGATTGTCTCGATAAAATTTTCTACTTGTTGAGATGGTATTGCCAATGCCAAACCACTAACAATTGCCACATTAATTCCAATGACTTCACCACGAGCATTAGCTAAAATACCTCCAGAATTACCAGGAGCGAGTCGAATATCGGCAACGATCAAAGCATTAGGATAACTGAGATTTAGAGCTTTTTTCTGCGTCCAATTTAGTTTCGTTTTTTCAAATTCTCGCTCGACAGAGACATGGATAATACCCATAGTTAAAGCCCCACTAAAACCATAGGGACTACCCATTGCTAAAACTATTTCTCCTGGGCGCAAAAGTTGAGCGTTGCCAATGGTAGGAGTAGATAAGTTTTCGCCCTTCTCAATATGCATTTGGATGACAGCCAAATCCTGCTGAGGGTCACGGGCAATTACTGAACCCTCTACAACTCTACCATTTCCTAGTTTTATTCGGGACTTTGACCCCCTAACCACATGAGAATTAGTTACTACCAAACCATTACTCGACCAAATTATTCCCGAACCTCCGCTGTACTGATTACTGATTTCTACCGTCGCGCTTCTCAGTTGTTGGGAAATTGCCGCTAATTCAGTTTCTACTTGAGTAATTATCATTTTCTTTGACCACTATCGCCAATAGTTACAGATACATCCTGTAATGAACCCGCACGAATCAACTGTATTTTTAGGGTTTTTCCTACATTTTGCGGTTCTAGATATGCTTGGACATCCCTTAATTTTTCAATGGGAGTATTTTCAATTGAGATTAAAATATCCCCCAGTAAAACACCAGCTTGCTCTGCGGGAGATTGAGTTTCTAAGTTGACAACCATCAATCCTTGCTGGGTATTCAAAGACAATTTATCGACTAAAGAATCTGGCAAATAAACGGGTTGCATTGCCAAACCCAGATAACCACGACTAATATTTCCTGTCGACAACAACTGATTGACAACACGCTCGACTGTAGTAGCAGGTATAGTCAATACACTGCGACGAGGCCCAGTAGTATTAAAACCCACAACTTTTCCTCCTGCATTAACTAAAGCACTACCGCCACTTCCAGGATAGAAATTGAGGTCTAAACGAATAAAGCGATCTATTTTTCCGCCAAGACTACTGCGCCACGAACCTCCTATCGTACTGATTACTCCCTGAGCAACACACAAACCTCGATCTCTATCTCGACCAACAGCGATCGCCAGATGACCAGCTTTAAGTTCGCAATTACTATCTATCGGTGCAATGGGTAAAGAAACTTCAGTTTTAAACACGGCAACATCCGTGCTGCGATCGCGTCCTAATAAGGTGACGGGTGAAGTTTCTCCATTCGGTAGGATTATGCTAACTCCTTCAGAACGTTTGATGTTTTCTTCAGAGGTAACAATTAGGCCTTCGCGCCAATAGATGCCGCTACAAGGAAAACGCTGTCCATCGAGCGCTACGACAGAATTACCTACATTTTCGACAATATCAGCTAAAGAATGTGAAAAAGCTACTAAGGAATTACTGATTGAATTTGATGCTGATGACATTGGTTGGGTATTAAACTTAACTATGTTTCTTAACTATGTTTTTATTTTGCTCGATTTAATCGCGCGATCGCATCGGTTATTTGGGTAGATGTTGACCTGGAAATTTAGGTAGATCTGGCAAAATTTGCTCTTTACATGAAGATGAGTAATTTTGAGCCAATTGGAGCGAAGCGACTTGACCCTGCCAAGAAAAAACCTCACCTAATCTACCAACATTATCTAAATTAGATTATCTAAAATTATTAAAATTATATAGATAAGCTGATGCTCCAGGCTGAGGAAAAGAATCTATCTGCTGACCAATTTGATTTAGATATTGCAGTATTTCTAATTCTTCAGAGTGATCTTCACGGAGTATGAACCAAACTCTTGATATACCCTGAAAAGGCTTAATCTCCATATTTAATGCTTGCCACTTTTCTGACAAATTTCTATCTTTATTGGAGAAATTAATCGCACCTGTAATGTAATCTAGATCTGAATAACCTCTTTGTTCTACATAATAAGTAAACGCCGCAATCGCTCTGTTATAGACATAAATTTTATCTCCTGGTTGATCTTCAGATACAACATATTCAACCACTGGTTTAATTTCATGTTTTAATTCTGGATGAATTACAAAGTTGCCAGCCCTAAAAACAGTTGAAATAATCAGAGTCCAAAGACAGATAATTCCAATAATTCCGAGCAAACCCATTAAAAAGTTATTTTTAAAGCTATTATTAGAGCTATTAGCTGTGCCATCACTCCTACTAATAAATTTGCGCCAACGGCCATCGGAATTGCGAAACTTGAGCAGTAAAAATATAATTCCTTCTGCTACAATTAGCATTCCCATTGGAGCTAGAAAGAGAACTAATCGATCGCGGAAAGGATATTTATGGAGATAAGCAGCGATTATCGTAGCGACAAAAGGAGAAATTAAAGCCAAGAACATAGTTCGGTTGTAACGATACCAAGCGATGCAACCAAAAATAAAGGCAATTATGCCTATTCCATCAGTTATTCCTGAGAATCCCATCGGATGGTAGAAAAATCTACCCAAAGCATCAAACAACCAAATAATATCCCCGAAAGAATCTGGATATCTATCCTCCCAAGATGAGCTTAAATCTTCATTATTCAGGGTACTCGCAATGGTCAGAAAGTAAAATAAAGCAAAACTACATACCCAAGTCAAATAAATAGGTATACGGTTGGTCAAAATTTGGCGTAGATGTTTCCTAGAAGCAGTTAAGAGATAACATCCTTCTAGTCCCCCCAAAATAAAGATCGAAGGATAAGAAAACCAAATAACCAAGCTTCCTAACAAGGCAAAACCAAGAATCTCTCTAATTTGGAGAATTTGATAACGAACCTTGGTTAATAACCAAAATAAAATTAGTGCGAGCGCTACATCACTAGAGTAGGGTTTAACTTCTGTAGCAAAGTAGAGAGTATAACGACCACAGGCAAATAAAGCGATCGCTATAGGGGCAGCCAAAGTAGAACTATAAAGACAAACTAGCCGATAAAAGACTCCCAGTGCCAAAATACTGGCAATAAAAGGCAATAATCTGAGGGCATATTCATTGTTGCCCCATATTTGTGTTGATAGCTTTTCGAGCCAGAGAAAGCCCAGTGGTGCTGCTTGATTATGATCGAGAGTTTGAGCTAATTCTCCATAAGAACGGTTGATAATATTAAGGGCTAAACTAGCTTCATCTAGCCAAAGAGAACGATTATTTAAATATTGGATTAAGCGAACTAAAATACCAAATAAAACAAAGAACAAAGCTAAATATTTCAGCAATCTTGACAAAGTTGTCTGACTCAAAGAACTTGTATTTAAACTGTCCAACATCTTCATATTGGGAATTTTTTGGTTTAAATTAGAATTCCAGACATTTTAAACCGCAAACAGTTCAAATACCCTTAATATTCTCAACTCTAATTCTTAAATTGATCTTAATTTATCCTCAAAGTATCTTGGCTAACTAACCACCCAAACATACTTAGAAAAGAGCATGGCGATACTAACTCCTAAGCTAAGACCAACTAAAACCTGGAAAGGAGTATGTCCTAGTAGTTCTTTTAATCTTTCTTCATTTAAATTGTGTTCTTCCTGAAACAATTCATCTACTAGCTGATTAAGGATCTTGGCTTGCTTTCCTGCTGCTTGACGTACTCCTGCGGCATCGTACATTACAATTATGGCGAATAAACAAGCGATCGCAAATTCGGCAGAAGACCAACCTTTGGTTAATCCTACACTAGTAGCCAATGCCCCAACCAATGCAGAGTGTGCACTGGGCATTCCCCCAGGAGACATTAGATAAGTAACATTGAGCTTACGGCTTCTAATTAGGTCAATGACCAACTTTAATCCCTGAGCTGTTATACAGGCTAAGAGTGCGACCATTAGTATCTGATTGTGTAAGATATCAGCAACTTCTTGCATGGTTTGTCTTCTTTGCCCCAAAAAACATCATTAATTTATATAGATTAATTTATCAATAGATTTTTATTTCAGCGATCGCGAGTCACTATATAGGTAGCCAATGCTCTTAGCGGTTCAGCTTTTGTGCCGTAGATGGACAACTGTGCGATGGCACTATCTACCAACTCTTGTGCTTTGAGATGGGATTTTTCTAATCCCCACAAACTAGGATAGGTAGCTTTTTGCGCCTCTAAGTCTTTACCAGCAGTTTTGCCTAACTGTTCGTCTGTCGCTGTGATATCTAAAATATCATCAATTATCTGAAAAGCTAGACCAATGTTCTGAGCATATCGAGATAATCTATCTATATCTTCCTCTGAAGCGTTAGCTAAAATTGCACCAGACACTACAGAGGCTTCTAGTAATGCACCTGTTTTATGGGTATGGATAAAGCTGAGAGTTTCGGCGGTAATATCGGGCTTTCCTTCTGATTCTAAGTCTAGTACTTGTCCCCCTACTAAACCTGCTGCACCAACAGTACGACCTAAACAAGCTACTACCCGAATGATATTTTCTGCGGCTACATTTTTGGTTTGAGTAGCGACATATTCAAAAGCATAAGCTAGTAATCCATCTCCTGCTAAAATCGCGATATCATCACCGTAAACTTTATGGTTGGTTGGTTTACCCCGACGAAAATCATCATTATCCATAGCAGGTAAGTCATCGTGGATTAATGACATGGTATGAATCATTTCCAAGGCACAAGCAGTGGGCATTGCCATCTCTACCGTACCACCAGTCAACTCACAGGTTGCCAAACAAAGAATTGGACGTAAACGTTTGCCACCAGCCAGCAAAGAATAGCGCATCGCTTCATAGATTTTTTCTGGTCTGGCGATCGCAATTGAGTTATCTAACGCCTGTTCAACTAGAGCTTTTTGTTGCTTAAGATAATTATTTAAGTCAAATATGGTAGATGTTTCTGGCTCAGTTAGTTTTTTGTCGGCTTGTACCATATAGCAGGAAGATGTACTTGATTAACCTCCCTTTATTATCACCCGACTGGGTATTTTAACCAAACATTCTGCTAAACAAACTGATAAACTATACCTAGAGTAAAATCATGAGTTTTATAGACAACAATAACCTTTGACGAATTTTGGTCCATCACTAGTCTTGTGAAGCAGAGTAGCTCTCTTGGGGAGTTGGGAATAATCAAGATTGTCAAACTCCATAATCCTTAGCTCTACTTAACAACGCTCTTTTTGGACTCATATAAGAGGGCTGGCTTATCTTTAATTCTTTCAGCGATCGGCAAAACTCTTTTAATTACTTTGATGAGATATTCGTATTGCTCCTGAGAAAATTCTTCACTAGGTAAAAATTTGGCAGAGGCGGCAATATGGGAAGGAGCTTGAGATAAGACACTTTGAATTTTCTGCTTTTGCTCTGGATCTATTTTGTCTACGATCACAATTGCACCAGAGGGAATATTGCGCTCGTCGATACTAATGATACGGAATCGATTAGGTTTAAAGTTATTGCGGTACTGATTAAATTCTTGGAGGGATAAAGCAGCAGCAGCAACTTCTCCTTGGTCTAGCCATTCTAGGCTGGTTTGCGGAGTGGGAGCAAAACGCACTTCAGCCAAGGTTAAACCATAAAGATTATAGATGGGTAAGTAGTAACTAGTCGCTGAACCTTTTTGTCCTAAAGCAACTATCTCTCCACCAAGATCTTTATGTTCCTGAAAACGGCTATCTGTATTAACAACGATTACAGAACGTACTCTTTCTATTCCCTCCAGGGGAATAATCGGCTCATATTGATGGCGGTAAATTGCGATCGCTGCTAAACCAGGAGAAGCAAAAACCAAGTCCCACTTTTTTTTGGCAATTTGCTCTAAGGCGTGAATTTCATTGTAAGCCGGTTCTAATTCGACAATACTTTTAAGCTGAATACTTAGATAGTTCTGCAAGTCAGAATATTGTTCTAAAGAACGACTACTTTCCCCATAGCTAACTACGCCAATAACCAGCTTTTTTGATACTCCTTCATCAATTTTATTGCAGGCTGTTATCGTCCAAACAACTAATATTATTCCCAAAATGCGATGTAACAACATAGTTATTTCTAATATATAAAGGTATTTTAAAATACTTTATAGTTGGTTTTTATTAATGTGGTTATGGTCTTCAAATGACCATGTAAGCAAAAGTCAAACGACACATATAAAGTTAATATTTTTTATCAAATTATTTTAGTCACTATTTATATCTTTATAAGATAAGCTTGCTCGAATTTCGCTAATATTAATAACTACATCAATTCTAAAATTATTGATGTCTACTAATGAATAGTAGTACTCACATCTTGCACGGCTGACAAAAAACTGAATATTTTAAACTTGGTAATCAATTTAATGCCCTTATCCGTCCCCATGTCAGAGGTTTCCTCCGACGGGACGGTGCGCTTTTCCTTTTAACCTTTGCCTTTTACTCTCATAAAACAGATCAGTTATATATTAGCTGCAAGATCTTAGCCTCCATCTAGCAAAATTTAAAATTACATTTCTTGAAAGAAGAACAGTTTAGCTATGATGAAAAATATTAAGTTGAGCTTTAAGCTCAATCTTCTTTTAGGTACAGTTGTACTGATGCTGACAATCGCTGTTAGCTTGATTTTATCTGGAATTCTCGAAAACTATGCAGAACAGATTGTTGCTGACCAGGCATCATTACTTATCGAAACTATGAACTCTGTACGCCACTACACTAGTACCCAAATTAAACCTGAGTTAGAACCAAGGCTGGAAACTGATAGATTATTTTTACCACAAACTGTACCTGCTTATTCAGCAAGGGAAGTTTTTGAACAACTCAGAAGCAATGAAAAATATAATCAGTTCTTTTACAAAGAAGCTACTCTCAATCCTACTAATTTGAGGGATAAAGCAGATAAGTTTGAAACCGAAATTGTGCAATCTTTCCGAGAAAAGTCAAAGTCGTCAGAACAAAAAGCAGCAGACTTACAAAAACAGGATTTTCGTACCATACCAGGAGGGGATCTCTTTTATATTGCTCGTCCTTTAGCGATTAAACAAGAGAGTTGTCTAAGATGCCACGGTGTTCCTGAAGATGCCCCAGCAAGTCAAATTGCTACTTATGGCAAAGATAATGGTTTTGGCTGGAAAATGAACGAAATCGTGGGCGCGCAAATTGTCTCTGTTCCCGCAAGTCGAGTATTTGAACAGGCACAAAAATTACGCTGGTTAGTTATTGAGAACGTATTCATCTTTCTACTGTTGGGGATTGTATTATTAAATCTATTTTTGAAATTTACAATCACTGACCCGATTAATAAAATGTCTTTTTTATCTAAAAAGCTCAGTACAGGAGATTTTGATGTAGAATTCGAACGAAAAAGTAATGATGAAATTGGTATTTTAGCTAGCTCTTTAAACCGTCTTAAAGTAAGTCTTAAAATAGCAATGGAGATGATTGAAAATAAAACAAATTAAGTTATTAATATCAACTTTGCTTACAGTAAACGTTGTTTAAACTGCTTAGCATCTTGAGCATTAGGAATTCTTCGGGCTAGTGCCTGAACAAACTCGAATGTAGATAAATTAGGATTATTAGCCATAGTTTGATTACAGATAATAGTCGCCATTGGTCCAATGAATTCTACTAATTCTTGACGGCATTGAGCGATAAAATCTGAAGTGATTTGTCGCTCAAACTGCTCTGAAGTATCTCGATTAAAAGATGATGTTTGATTACTAACAGATAAAACTTGATTATTAACCTGGATTGCTTGAGAAGATGAACTAATTGATGATTGCATCCAATAATTTTCCACACTTTGTAAGCTGGAGTCGATTTTAATAATTTCCTTAAAAATATCTCTAGCCGTTTTTGGTCTGCCTGCGGGAAAAGAACTCATCATCGAATCAATGAGATTAACAAATTCAGGTGAAATATTTTTAACTGCGTCAGCCCATTCTATTCTGTCTTTTTGAGGATTATAAAAATCAAGGGGATTACGGGCGGTAAGTAGGAAAATAATCGTACCCCCTAGAGCATAAAAATCTGATTGTTTTACAGCTTTTCCTCTCATCTGTTCTATCGGCGTATATCCACTAGATATTACTCCAGTAACTTGCCCTGCTGCTTGCTTTTCGAGATAACTGTTTGAAACCTGCCTCACCGTACCAAAATCTATTAAAACTAAGCAACCATCTGCTTTTAACATGATATTACTGGGCTTAATATCACGATGAAAAAAATTTAGATTATGTACCTGTTCTAAAATTAAGCTTAATTCGGCTAACCAACGCAAAACCCTTTTATATGAAATCGGTCGATTACCCCTTTTAACGAGATATTCCTCCAAATCTAAGCCTTCAATTTTCTCCATAACGATGCAGTGTAAAGGTTCGTCGCGATCTCGGGGAAAATAAGTGAAATAACCATCTAAATCGATTTTGGGAATACCAGGATGATTCATAATCCCTAGTACGTGGGCTTCTTGCTGAAATAACTCGACATATTTAGGATGATTATCTGTCAATACTTTAAGTACTTTTGGTTGAGAATTAAGATCTAGTACTTGGTAAGTTAAACCAAATCCCCCTTGACCAAGTAAGTGCTGCACCCTATATCGCCCGTCTATTAAAAGCTCTGAGCCACAACTTTGACAAAAAAGGAAAGTCTTAGAATTAGTAGGTTGTTGACATTGGGGATTTATGCATAAATTCATCGAATTTATTAATGGGGATTAATTTGTAAATTAGTACTATAACCGCGACTATTTTTCAACCTGGAATTTTATCGGAGGATAAAATATACTCAATTCAAGAAGAAATTAAGATGTTAAAAGTGGATCATAAACGGCAGAATCAAAGAAAAGAGTTAGTTGCACTCAGATCTAAGAAGCTCCAAATATGTCAACAATAAAACCATAGTAAAAGCCGTATCAGATATCACATACCACTAAATATATGTTTAAACAATACAACATTTATAAATCATAGTCTTTATAGACTATGTTACCTAATTGTAAAATATGCACTACTACTTGGCTGAGTTAAATTTATTTTCTCGTGTTTTACCAATCTAAGCAGCATCTAGCAACGGCAAATCCTTTCTCTTCTGAGGGATTTGAATTTTTTGGTAGTTTCTTGGTTTGACCCCAGCCAGGGCAAGTGCGACAAAATTATGGATATGAATATCAAGATAATTGGCTAACCTACCAGCCGTGGGTTGAGGTCTTCGATCCCAGGGACCAATCGGGAGAGGTTCACATACGGCTGCGATGGCTTTGAGAACAAACCCCACCAGCATCGCTAAACCAATACGGCGTTTGATCGCTTTCTCAGTCCAGGCTCTGGGCATTTCCATCCCCGCACTATCCTGAGCGACAAAGAAGTTGGTTTCTATGGGAGAACGATGGTTATAGCCTGCCCAGATCTGTTCAGTCGTTAGCTCTCGAGCAATGGTTCCCAGCAACAACGGTTTCTCATAGTCAGGATGATCAATCCTCACTACATCCAATACTGTATCAGGAAAGGCCTCAAAGTGCAGCTGTTGCCATCGTCTTAAACGCAGTTCTCCTTTAATATGCATGGCTACCATCTCTTCATCCGGTGGGACTTCTGGTTTGTCCCAGCCTGGATGGAGAATATTCCCATGTTTTTTTGGGCAACCAGGTCCTGGTCGCTCTGGTCGTGGTGGTGGGGCACAGCGCAATTTGCCGTTGATGCGTAAGCGTCCTAACAAAGCATCTTGTTCCGTAGCCTGAGAAAACTGCTCCTGGGTAGCAATTCCTGCATCTACCACCAGCAAGCGGTGCCCCTCAGATCGGGGTAAATTCTCGAATATAGCTGCTACCGCTGTGGCACAACTCTCTCCAAATCTAACTCGACGCACCAACCCTACTCGCACCCCAGCAATGAAAACTACACTTGTCACTGCTGCGATGATATTGGCTTTGATTGCTTTCCCTGCACGATGGTGGAAGCCTTTGCCTAACAACTCCATTCCCAGCTTAGCTCGCCATCGGGCAATGGTGGAACTATCAATGGCTAGAACCTCTCGCTGTTTCTCCCCCAGCGCCACTGTTTCGACGGGCAGATTGCTCATACACCAGTTGAAAGCCCGTTCAAACATTTTGTCCAGAGGAACTTTTCCCCGCTCCATAGCCCGCTCTACCCGATGCCATCCCCATTTCAGATGTAACACTAAGGGAAGAACCGCTCGTGCCAGACTACCTTTGGATTGAACCAGTCGCCCAGTCATCATTACTACTAGCACAATACCGATACAGTAAGCAGTTCCCTTCGGTAGTATCTTGATCAGATAATTGACAGCCCTGGCTGTCAGCTTGATAGGGTCCTTTGGTGCTTTAGGGGAAGTCTCTGTTGATTGGCTCATTCAATCAGTATCTCAGATTTCGACGACTTGCCACCCAGCGATCGCACTGCAAAATGGTAAAACACGAGATTTTTGTATCTTATAAATTTGTCAGGATGTAAACATCTGGCAAAGGTCTCAAATATATCCTCAACGAAAGATATAAAGACTCTCTAACTTTCGTTGATACACTATCTATATTTCTCTACAACTAAAGTCGGACGTTTATCGTAGGTTACAAGTTAAGCAAATCAACAAAAAGTTGAGAAAAATTAAGAATCATCTTAACAGGAGTCATAGACTTAACACGGATTTTAGCCAAGGAAAGATTTTCGTGGGATCTCTCTAATCAAGTTAGCCAAAAAACAACAACTTAAAGCTGCTTTTTGGCTTTTCCTGCTGAGTTATTTGAAAGAGTTTTTAAGGATTTATTAGCTTATTATTGTCAGATAATTTTGTGCCACAATGTTTACAAAAGAGGGCATCAGGATCGTGACGAGATAAACCACACTTAGTACATTTTTGCTCTACTAAGCTAGAGGTTTTTACTACCTGTCCAATCAATTCGCTGAACTGCCAGGGAATAAATAACACCCCAGTAAAGATCATTAATAAAGTCATGACTTTTCCAGAATGAGATAACGGGGTTACATCACCATAGCCAACGGTAGTCATAGTTACCACCACAAAATAAAAAGCATCAAAAAAGTTTTTTAGGTGATCGCTATTTACCTGATGTTCTACCTGATAAATTAACCCTGCGTAAACAAAAATCAACGTAAACAGGGTCAAGAAAATACGTACAAAGATAATGCTGTCTTCGGTTTGAATCCCCAGTAATTGTTTTTCAACGTTCCAAAATCTGACAATTCGCAGAATACGAAACCAACGAAACACCCTAATAAAGCGAATATCCATCCAGCCTAAAAGTAAGGGTAAGATAGTAATCAAATCGATGAGAGAAAAGAATTCAAAAAAGAACTTTTTCGGATTTTCTGCTGACCAAAAACGTAATAGATATTCAATTGTAAAAACAACTAAAATAATAAAGTCAATAGCTTTTAAAATAGCTTCAAACTGCTGACTAATTGGATACGTTTCAGTCACAAAAATTGCCGAAGAAAACAAAATCAAGCCTAAAATACTGAGATTAAACCATAGACCCAGATTAGTTTCTGTATCTTCTAAATAGAAAGCTACTTTCTGTCTTAGAGGTAAATTATCAATTAGTGACTTTTCGGTTGAAGATATATTTTCCTTAAGCACAACTACTTCTAGCTATCTAGCTAAATTAATCATTGGATTTCAATTTAAAAAATTTGGTCTAGCGTTGCCGTTAGTCCGCAATATTTGCTCTAAATTATCCCAGTTTTCTTGCTCAATTAAATTAATAATTAGGTTTAAGTTATCACGATATTGATGAAGCGATCGCAATAGTTCCTCCTGATTATATTTTGCCATCATTACTCCTAACTCTGGATTACCACCGCCAACACGACTAGTATCGCGAAATCCAGAACTAGCCAGAATTTGTGCTAACTGTAATGTATCTGGTTCTTCTTGTAGACAGGCTTTTATCAAACTGGCACTAACCATCACAGGTAAATGAGAAATCCAGCTAACTGCACGATCGTGAATTTGAGCATCGCAGATATGAGGTACAGCCTTGAGAGATAAAGCGATTTCCTTCAATTTCGCCACATCTTTGGGTTTAGTTTGCTTTGTGGGGGTAAACACATAAGCTGTACCAACAAATAAATTAGCTTCGACTGCATCAATACCACTTTCGGCTTTACCTGCCATGGGATGTCCTCCCACAAAGTTAGGCCATAGCTTGCTACAGGCTTCTACTATAGGTTGTTTGACTGAACCAACATCGGTAATAATTGTCTCGGGATTGAGATAGGGAGTTAACTGCTGGATAGTTGGTGCGATCGCCGCAATAGGAGTACAGATAATCAGTATTTCGACATCTTGAAGCAGTTCATATTTGGTACTGGCTTGATTAGCAATACCTTTGATTATGGCAGTTTTACAGGTAGCTTCTTGACGAGATATCCCAATAATGTGGTGTCCTTGCGATCGCAAATCTAGTCCCAAAGAACCACCAATCAAACCTAAGCCAACAATACCAATTTTCATTGTCAATTTTATTTATTTAAGTAACTTTAGTTTTCCCTCAGAAAACTATTACAGACATTTTATTAAGTCGCTAGTAAAATTTTTAGTCTCAAATTAACCTCAAACTATATTCAACAGATAATGTAAAGAGTTACGAACAAATCATCAGCAATACTCAATAATCCCGAAGATAAGTTAAAGATTTTCAGGCAATACAGGGTATCATTCTAAGATAATTCTAAGATAATGAAGTCATAATCTATTGACAGGAGGAATTTTCCCTTTAATTCTAGCCAAAACGTTTAGATTAATGATGTTTCCCACCCATCTGGATCATTTTTGGTTATTTGTCTTGGGTTAAAATCAAGTTAGTTAAAGCTCTAACTTTTTTAGTGGGATCAAATAAATTCAATAGTTTCAATAGTTTCAAATCTTCTCTCTCTACAAAAATACTGCTAATATTGCTAAAAAATATTGCTAAAAACTCTTCCAATCAGCATTTACCACCGCTGACGGGAATTTTTCAGTGTTTATAATATTGTTCGCATATCAACAACATCAGGAGAATCTATGACTGTAACCGTCGATAGACAAGCACAGGATAGCCAACAGCTAGAAGAACGTAAAGAAAGCCCGCGCAAAATTGGCATTCCTCAAGAAATATACCCCAATGAATGCCGCGTTGCAGCAACTCCCAACACGGTTAAAAAATTACAAAAATTAGGCTTTGAAATTCTGGTTGAAAGCAATGCAGGAGCAGCAGCCAACTTTACCGACCAGGCTTATCAAGAAGCTGACTGTAAAATTGTTGCCGATAGAGCTTCTCTCTGGTCGCAAGCTGACATTATCCTCAAGGTTCGCGCTCCTGAAGATTCAGAAATCGAAGTGATGCCCGAAGGTAAGACTATTATCAGCTTTATTTGGCCAGCACAGAATGAAGAATTGTTAAATAAACTAGCATCTCGCAACGCAACAGTCTTGGCAATGGATGCAGTACCTAGAATTAGTCGCGCTCAGAAGATGGATGCTCTATCTTCTATGGCGAATATTGCGGGTTATCGTGCAGTAATCGAGGCGGCTAATAACTTTGGTCGTTTCTTTACAGGACAAATTACCGCAGCAGGTAAAGTTCCTCCAGCAAAAGTATTAGTAATTGGTGCTGGTGTAGCAGGTTTGGCAGCGATCGGTGCGGCTAGAAGTCTTGGTGCAGTAGTACGAGCTTTTGATACTCGTCCTGTGGTTAAAGAACAGGTAGAAAGCCTCGGTGCAGAGTTTCTGGAACTAGAGTTTGAAGAAGACGGTACTGGTTCTGGCGGCTATGCCAAAACTATGAGTAAAGAGTTTATCGATGCCGAAATGGCATTGTTTAGAGAGCAAGCCAAAGAAGTCGATATTATTATTACCACGGCTTTAATTCCAGGAAGACCAGCACCTAAGCTCATTCTTACCGACATGGTAGAAATGATGAAAGAAGGTTCAGTCGTAGTGGATTTAGCTGCGGAACAGGGTGGTAACTGTGAAGTAACCAAAGCTAACGAAATTTATAAATATGACGGCGTAACTATCATTGGTTTAACAGACTTACCTAGTCGTATGGCTGCCCAGTCTAGCCAACTTTATGGTACAAATCTCTGGCACTTACTCAAAGATATGGGTGGGGCAGAAGATTATAAAGTAGACTACGAAGACCAAGTAGTTCGCGGTGCGTTAATTGTTCATGAAGGTAAAGTAACTTGGCCACCACCAAAAATTGAAAATCCTTCTCCTACCCCACCTCCCAAGGCAAAAGCTGTAACAACTCCTGTTGCTAAAGAAGAGAAAAAATCTGGTAGCGGTATCCTCTGGATAATTTTAGCTGGTTTAGCGCTACTAGGAATTGGTATCGGTGCGCCAACTTCTTTCTTGTCTCACTTCACTGTATTTGTACTAGCTTGCTTTATCGGCTATCAGGTAATTTGGAACGTTACTCCTGCCTTGCATACTCCCTTAATGAGTGTGACTAACGCCATCAGCGGCATCATTATCCTGGGTGGTATGTTACAGATCTCAGGGGAATTAACTTCACCTTCTGTAATTCTTGGTGCGATCGCCATTCTAGTGGGAACAATCAACATTTCTGGTGGCTTCCTCGTCACCCAACGGATGCTCAAAATGTTCCAGAAATAAAGGTTGCTCAATTATTAATATTAATTAATGATTTTTCTTTCCTCATCCCTCATAATTCATCCTTCATCTCTTTAATTTATGTCTAATAATCTTGTGGCTGTCGCTTATATCGCAGCTAGTGCCTTATTTATCCTCAGCCTGGGAGGATTATCCAACCAGGAAACAGCTCGTCAGGGTAACTTGTTCGGAATTATTGGTATGGCGATCGCTTTTGTCGCTACTGCCCTTAGTGCACAAGTAAATGGTTACGGAGTTTTAATTTCTGCGATCGTTCCGGGGGCTATTATTGGCTCAATTCTCGCTGCTAGAGTTGCTATGACTTCTATGCCCGAACTAGTAGCTATTCTCCATAGTTTTGTGGGTTTGGCTGCGGTATTAGTTGGTTTTGCTACCTATCTTCAGCCCGATACATCTTTAGTCGGTGTGGAAGCAACTATTCACGAACTAGAAATATATATCGGGATCTTTATTGGTGCTGTTACCTTTACTGGTTCAGTGGTAGCCTTTGGTAAATTAAATGGTTCTGTTGGTAGTAAACCTTTAGCCTTACCTGCCCGTCACCTAATCAACATCGCTTTACTGGTTGGTTCGGTTTATCTCGGCGTACAGTTCATGGGAACAGCTGATGGCTTACAACCCTTGTTAATTATGACTGGGCTAGCTGGTATCCTGGGTTTTCTTTTAGTTATGGGTATTGGTGGTGCAGATATGCCTGTGGTCATATCTATGCTCAATAGCTACTCTGGTTGGGCTGCTGCTGCTGCTGGTTTTATGCTTTCTAATGACGTATTAATCGTAACTGGTGCATTAGTTGGAAGTAGTGGGGCAATTCTTAGCTACATTATGTGTGAAGCAATGAACCGTTCCTTTATCAGCGTTATCCTAGGCGGTTTCGGTGAAGGTTCTGGTGCTGCTGCACCTGCTGGCGAAGCTAAACCTATGGGCGAAGCTACGGCTACTAACGTGGAAGAAGTAGCAGAATTGCTCAACGATGCGAAAAGCGTTGTTATCGTACCTGGTTACGGTATGGCAGTAGCCCAAGCACAACACTCTGTTTCCGACATTACTAAAATCCTTCGCAAGCGCGGTAAAGAAGTCCGTTTTGGTATCCACCCCGTAGCAGGAAGAATGCCAGGACATATGAACGTATTGTTAGCAGAAGCTAATGTACCCTACGACATTGTGTTAGAGATGGATGAAATCAACGACGATTTATCTGATACTGATGTAGTTCTGGTAATTGGTGCTAACGACACTGTTAACCCCAGTGCGCTAGACGATCCTTCTAGCCCCATCGCAGGTATGCCCGTAATGGAAGTATGGAACGCTCAAAACGTCGTCGTAATGAAGCGTAGTCTGGGTATTGGTTATGCAGGGGTGGATAATCCTTTGTTCTACATGGATAATAACCAAATGTTGTTCGGCGATGCGAAAGCTAATGTTAGCGCGTTGTTGAATGAGTTGTCTAAGACTGAGAAAGAATTAGTCGCTGCTTAAAACAGCTTGAGCTATTTTTGAATCCTCCTAATTTATTAGGGGGATTTTTTCTGAAGTGTAAGATCAATATTCTTATAACAAATATACTATATATAGCTCACAGCAACCTATATACTGCGATGAATGAATTACAAGAGCTAAGAGAAAAAATAGAACAGCAAGACTATCAAGGAGCTTTGTTAATAGTCAATGAACTGGAAGAAATGTCAGTAGATGATAAATTAAACAAGATTTATAGTTATGTAGTTATTCTTTTGGTTCACCTAATTAAGCAAGAAGCCGAACATAGAACCACTAGTTCTTGGAATAGATCGATTTACAATTCAGTCAAATATATTAACAAAACCAATAAAATAAGGCGTTCTGGCGGTTATTATGCTTCTAATGATATGCTACAGCAAATAGTTGATGAAGCTTACGAACACGCCTTGACAGAAGCATCTTTTGAAGCCTTTGAAGGAAAAATGAATCCTGGAGAATTAGGAGAAAAAATCAATCCAGATCGAATCAAACAAGACGCATTAGGTGATTTCTGGCAAAGAAATTACCAGTAAAGTTAGTCGAAGATTATTGTGAGAGATATTTCTAGATTACTGAATTGGTAAAATATTTCTCAGAAATCACCTTAGCTCGAATTAAAAATTAAAAAATCTAATTTGAGAAAAACAACAAAGGTTGTGGTAACTAGGTACAGTCTGAGTATTGATTATGCAGGGGTAGATAATCCTTTGTTCTACATGGATAACAACCAAATGTTATTCGGCGATGCGAAAGCTAATGTTAGCGCGTTGTTGAATGAGTTGTCTAAGACTGAAAAGGAATTAGTTACTGCTTAATTTGATTTGAGTTATTTTTAAAACCTCTCTAGAAATCTAGAGAGGTTTTTTTGTTTCGCGCAAAGACGCAAAGACGCAAAGGAAGGAAGTAAAGGGGTTATCGGTGAGGGAGAATGAGATTGCAAGGGAGATTGTAGACGCTGCGTATAACCCACATTCCGCAGCCCCACAGATGAAATACGAAAGAAATCGCTCAAAAAAGTTAATTTCATACTCATATTTCCCAGCAGCCTTAATGTAATAAAAAAAAATACGTTATCTCAAATATTTAGCGATCGCTTTTCTATCTCAACACATTAAAAAAGCGATCGTTCTAACATCCAATCTCAAAATAGCCGCTCAATAATTAGTTGATCTATACTGACAACCACTAGGTATTATTCACTTCAAGTTGCATAAAATTATCTTACTATTTCGTACTAATAAACAGTTTGGATACTTTAAGTAGTTAGGGAATTATTCAGACTGTGGCGTTGTAGATAATACTTTTAGTGCTATCTACACGCTACTAAAAAAAAATATTGCTAAATACTATATTTAAACTAAACATAAAAAAAAGTCCTGTTTTTAGACAAGACTTAAAAGATTTGATAATAACTAAAAAATGGCAATTTTAGCGAACAGTACCAGCCAAGTTATCTACACGAATTGGCTTAATTAAATACATTTTTAGTAGCTCTACGCCGTTAGAAACATAGAAAGGTAATTTACGTAGTAACTTAATTGCTGCGGGTGCATTAGAGTTAGCTATTTCAGTTAATTTCTCGTTATTAGTAACACAAGTTTCTAGACTCTGATAAAAACCAGGATGTTCCACATCTAAAACAACAGGGAAGACTCTTCCTGCGGTTTCGTTAGTTTTCTTAATGACGTGTTTATCATACTCTCTAGCGTCTAAGCCCAAAGAAGCGTAAAAACTAGAACGTTGAACATCATTTAAATACATAGTCGCAAATACTGATAGCAAGAAGAAACGACTCCACAATCTTGCTTTCCAGTCGTTGAGAAACTGGGGTTGAGACTTCATAATTGCATCGAAGAAGTCACCATGGCGGTTTTCATCTTGACACCAATTCTCGAAGAAGCTGAAAATAGGATAAATTTCGTTTTCAGGATGCTGCTCTAAATGGCGGAAAATCGTAATGTAACGCCAGTAACCAATCTTCTCTGAAAGATAGGTTGCATAGAAGATAAATTTAGGCTTAAAGAAAGTATACTTACGGCTTTTGGTCAAAAAACCTAAGTCTAGAGAAAGATTAAAATCAGATAATGCCTTATTTAAAAAACCTGCATGACGGGCTTCGTCTCGTGACATCAGAGTGAAAATCTCTGCAAGCACGGGGTTTTTGCCTTTTAAACGTCTACCGAGTTCTTTGTAAAGTAGGAAGCCAGAAAACTCAGCTGTACAGGAACGTTCCAGAAATTCAATGAATACTTTGCGAGTTTCACCGCTAATGCTATCCCAAGATTTCTGAAATTGTTCATCTCTAACGAAATGATGGCGGTTGTAGTCAATGCGGAACTCTTCTAAGATCGCTCGTAATTCATCTTCATTGACAGAGATGTCCATCTTAGCCATCTCATCAAAGTCTGTTGTATAAAAGCGAGGGGTGAGAATAGTTTCTTCCGCAGGAGCTTTAACTCCAGGGCGTACTTCCTCAAACTGCGGTTTTTTAAGGCTATCTACCATTATTTTAAATACTTAACTTTTTTTGTTATCTGACAAGCTGGCTCTAACAGTTGCCATTATCGAAGGTTTCTAGAGTAATATTCTCTAACAGTTGAGATACATTATGGCAATTAGTTAATGAATATTAACTACAAAAGTTATATGACTATAAGCAGGTTGAGTATTTCCCTTAAGTCTTACCTCAAGCTGTAGCTACATTTGCTCTATCCGTACGCACCATGAGGCAAAAAACCAAGCGTAGAGATTGATTTATCTGCCCAAAGTAACTACAGCATTTTGTCCGCCAAAGCCAAAGCTAATGCACATTGCATGGTTTATTTGAGCTTTTCTAGCTTTAGTAATGATATCCAAATCAAATTCTGGCTTTCTTAAACCCACGCAGAGAGGCAAATAGCCTTGGCGAAATGCCATTAAGGTTAAAGCAGTATTGATTACTCCAGATGCGCCTAATGTGTGTCCTGTTGCACCTTTAGTAGAGCTTACAGCAACTCCTGCGGGAAATATATGTTGAATTAATTGGGCTTCATGGCGATCGTTTAAAGTCGTGCTAGTACCGTGAGCATGAATATAATCGATCGCTTGAGGTTTTAGATTACTCCGTTCTAAAGATTCTTTGATAGCTTTAGCTGCACTTCCATTGATTGTTTGAGGTGAGCTAATGTGGTGCGCATCACAAGTTAAGCCAAACCCTAGGATTTTACCGTAGATCTTTGCTTGACGACGGGTAGCCAATTCTGCTGTTTCCAGGACAAACATCGCTCCCCCCTCCCCCAAAACCAATCCTTCCCGCTCAGAATCAAAGGGGTAACAACCTGTAGTAGCTAAAGCACCCATGCGCTGAAAAGCAGCTAAGGTAAGAGGAGTGATCGGAGCTTCTACTGCACCGACGATCGCTCTTTGACATTGACCAGTTTTAATTAGTTCGTAACCTCTAGCTAATGCCCAAATCCCTGTTGCGCAAGCCGCCATCGGTGCTAAAACTGGTGCTGTTGTTTGTAAATACTGAGCAGTGGCGATCGCTGGTTGATGAGGTAGGGTGTGTAACCAGTTAGAAATTGAATTAGGGGCATTATGGAAACTATTATGGAAACTATACCTTTGAGTCGCTAACTCTTCCCAATTTGCCTGACAACCACGGCTTGAACCTATAACTACTCCACATTCATTTGAGGGAGTTTCTAGCTCAGCATCTTCGAGAGTAGCAAGAAGCAATTTTTGAGTTAGATCATCTATTTTGCTTGGTTGAGAATTTATTAACCCCAGGGGGAAGGCAGGAAGTTCGGGAAAAAGATGATGCACCTTAATCCCTGATTTACCTTGTAAAATACTTGACCAAGTTGTTTGGAGTGAACCGAGACAGGAGGTTAATCCTATCCCAGTAACAACAACATCCATACAGTTTTAAGTTAAGAATATTGAGTCTAAAACTATTAAATTAAAAACTCATCATTTAAACCCAAAACTCTTTTATTTCTTAAGGTTCTCCGCTCCTTCAACTATTGTAGCTGTACCAATGCGATCACCTTGTTTAATATTGTCCACCACATCCATACCTTCTACCACCTTGCCAAAGACAGCATAATCTCCATCTAATGAAGGCAAATCTTCTAAAGCAATGTAAAACTGAGAAGAAGCAGAATCGGGCATCATAGAACGTGCCATCGCAATTACACCGCGATCGTGTTTGAGTTCCACAGATTTAGAAGGTAATTTAGCTTTGCTATAAGTGGGTTTCTCCTCACCTGTAAGCTTAATCTCCAGGGGAATACGACGTTCCGAGCCTGTCTGAGGGTCAACAAAACCACCTGTTCCCAAAGTGCCTGCAAAATTGGGATCTTTACCTTGAGGATCTCCACCTTGGGCAACAAAACCAGGTATAACTCGGTGAAATACTAATCCATCGTAAACACCCCGATCGACTAAATCGACAAAATTTCCCGCAGTAATTGGAGCTTCAGTCCCATTAATTTCGATAATTATGGGGGAACCATTAACCTGTAATTCGACTTTCGCCATCCCTTCGAGTTCGGGCAAATTATTATTCATTTTTTGATTATTATCTTTATTTTCGGCGATCGCCAGTTGTGCTTGATTAGTTGTCACATTATCAGATGATGAGGATGATTGGGAAACATCTGTTGCGGATGTCGAACAGCCTCCTACCACTAAGCTGCTAATTAGCAGTAAGGAAAACATCTTGATTAGCCACCTATTTGTTTTCTTAGTCATACTTTAAACTTCGACTTTTTATCGCCTCTAACATTGACCGTTGTAGCTTAATTTTCTAAGGACTGGGAGTATTTAAAATTGATTGACCAGGCTTCGCCCTTAAGGCAGAGGGCAGAGGGCAGAAGGGAGCGACCTACTTCCTCCTTCTTCCTTGAGGATACAAGCCCCGTCTTTTAAGACGGAAAAAGTTTGGTGGAGGTGCAAGCCTC
>JASJDX010000123.1 GCA_030064975.1 Pleurocapsa sp. MO_192.B19 | reverse complement strand
TGGAGTAATCAAATGTTTCCCTCCGAAGATTCTCTCGATTTATTAGAAAGAAATCGTCGCCAAAGTAGCCAAGATATTAATATCAGCGTTATCAGACTACCCAGAATTGCTAATTTTACTGACTTCGATCCCCTAGAAGCAGAATCCTCGGTATCTGTCAATTATTTAGACATCCAAGATTCCTTGGGACATCCTGATGCGGTAATTATTCCTGGAACAAAAACTACTATTGCCGATCTTTTGGCAATGGAAAAAAGTGGTATGGCAGAGCAAATCAAAAATTATGCTGCTGCGGGAGGAACAGTATTAGGTATCTGTGGTGGATTTCAAATCTTAGGACAACGTATCATTGATCCAGAGGGATTTGAAGGAGAACCTGGAGAATTTACGGCACTTAACTTACTACCTATTAGCACAATTCTTTCAGCCAATAAAATTGCTCGTCAAAGACAGGTTATTTCCCAATTCCCCCAAGCGGGGTTGCCTGTAGATGGTTATGAAATTCATCAGGGGCGGAGTCGTATTAACCGTCGTCTCAAGGAAGGAGATGATAACTATCAACCTATTTTTGACGATCCAGGATTGGGATTGGTGGATAAAAGTCAGTCTATTTGGGGTTGCTATGTGCATGGTTTGTTTGATAATGGTGCTTGGCGACGTTCCTGGATTAATCAATTGCGCAAACAAAGAGGGATGTCATCTTTAGCAACTGGTATTTCTAATTATCGAGATCAGAGGGAGTCTACTTTAAATATACTGGCAGACATTGTAGAAAAGAATTTAGATTTAAAAGTAATCCTTTCTAATCAGCACTATTGATTGTTGTTTATTTTGAGAAGTTTATGAGTATTAAGGTTTGTTTTCTGCCAGATAATATTACTGTCGAAGCAGAACCAGGAGAACCAATACTGCAAGTAGCAGAACGTGCAGGAGTGTTTATTGCCACAGGATGCTTGATGGGTTCTTGTCATGCTTGTGAGGTGGAATTAGATGAGAGAGAAACTATCTGTGCTTGTATCAGTTCTGTACCTGGGGACAAGCCAGAGTTAACCATAAATGTTTACGACGATCCAACCTGGTAATGAAATTAATTGGAGTCACTATAATTATCCCCCAGAGTTATTCAAGTTCTGAGGGATTAGGATAAGTCAGCGCTGAAAAATGTAAAAACTACGCTTAATTTAAAAGGTTTACTTGGGAAAAAGTATTTCCTAAAATCCACCTATTTTTAAGATTGTAGACTTGCTGAAAATAAATAAGCGTTCACTCTCTCAATTCTTTATCAGCTTTTCAGCAGTTTTTTGAAGAGGTGAACTTACCAACGGTCAGAGATTACACCGCCGACAAGCTCCGTCGACAAGTTGGGGAGACCCCAGCGTCGGCGGTGTGCTTTTCAAGGCGGTGTACCGATGACTTTCTATCACTTTTTAGCAGCTTTTTTGGCAGGAGGACTTACTTCCTTTACCTCAGATTCTGCATAATTATTAGTATTCACGCCAGCATAGTTGACTTTGTTAAAACGCACGACTACAGGGTAACGAATACCGCTTGTATCTACTGATGCAACTGAGCCAACTTCATTATACCAATAGGATTCTGGACGAAGAATTCTGACTTTAGAACCTCGTTGAACCATGATTGATTAGTCTCCTGAAAATAAATTTTATTTTGTTTTAAGTTAAGAAAAATACCATGGGTAATTTTCTTGGTTGTCGCTTTTTGGCTATATAAAATATTTACCATCAAACTTCATAGTCAAGTTTATCAAACCTAACCAGCTATAGATTCTTACAAAACATAACAATTAACTTATATTTACTCTGCTCAAATTATCCTGCTCTAATTTGAGCAGAAAGGAAACAGCCAAAATTTACATTTGGTCGAATAGACTAGTTACAGTTATTAATACAATATGACAGGCAAGCATTTATGTCTTCAGGTTCGGCTAAAAAAACAATCTATGCAGCGATGGCTGCCAATTTTGCGATCGCCATTATTAAATTTATTGCAGCTTCGATTACTGGCAGTTCGGCGATGCTCTCTGAAGGTATCCATTCCGTAGTCGATACCGGTAATGAATTATTGTTATTGCTGGGAATACGCCTGAGTAAAAAGCCCGCCGATGACAGCCATCCCTTTGGTTATGGGCAAGAGCTTTATTTTTGGACATTAATTGTTGCTCTATTTATTTTTGCCATTGGTGGTGGAATGTCTATTTATGAGGGGATAAATCATGTCAGACACCCAGAACCTTTGACCGATCCTTTCTGGAATTATGTAGTGTTGGGGTTAGCAGTGGTTTTTGAAGGCTATTCTTGGAATGTGGCTCTACAAGAGTTTTTAGCCAGCAAAAATGAAGACAGCTTTTGGATGGCAATTCGCGCCAGTAAAGACCCGACAATTTTTACGATCTTATTTGAAGATACAGCGGCTTTGATTGGTTTACTAGTAGCTTTTATTGGTGTGTTTAGTGGACATTTGCTGGGTAATGTTTATTTGGATGGGTTTGCTTCGATTATTATCGGAGTTATTTTGTGTGGGGTAGCAATTTTATTGGCGGCGGAAAGTAAAGGGTTATTAATCGGAGAAGGTGCTAACGCCGAAACGGTAGCAAGTATCAGAAAAATTACCAATGAAGATCCTGCTGTAGAGAAGGTGATTAAAGTTCTAACTCTACATTTTGGTCCTCAGGAAATATTGCTCAATTTAGAAATTGAATTTATTGAAGATTTAGAAACAGAAGAACTGGCGATCGCTGTAGAACGTCTCGAAACTTCTATTAGCAGCCAACACTCAGAAGTTCAAAACATTTTTATTGAAGCAAAATCTATATCTGCTAGCCGTAAAGCGTTAGACGTGTCTTAAACAATTTTCTAGATACTTAATCTAGCTGTGGATATTTTTTTTGGGGTTTTGGTGGTTTTGCTTGAGCAGGAACAACCTGCATTTTGGATACACTAGAAATTGCATAGTAAAGTTGTTCGGCAACTTTTTGGTTTGCTGCTTCGTTGAGATGAATGGCATCAATAAAGCTAGGAGAAGGATATTGATCGGTCAGTTTATATAAATCAACTGCTTTGATGTTGTGAGGGAAAGCTTGGGCTAGTTGCCAAGAAGCTTTGCTCAAGGTAGGATAACTATTTTTGACCTGCTCAATATATGTTCTTCCCAGTTGAGTCGCGATTTCGCCTTCAGTATCAGTTAATTGGCTAGGGTTGCGTCCTGTAATTTCAGGCTGTATCGCCAATACTAAAGGAATACCTGCGGCTGTACTAAGACTTAAAATTTGTTTTTGATGACCTATATAACGATCTACTCGCTTTTGTAATTCAGCTTCGTCGTGAGGTAAATGTTGCACCAGCTTAGAAGTCTGTTCATTGAGCAAGAAATCAGCTTTTTGGCTAGATTCAGCAGAATTTAACCAGCGATTTTGGGCAATTTTTGCTAGATAGCTAGTCTTTTCTAAAGGTTTAATTACTTGAGCTAGATAATCAGAAAAACCAGTCGGCTGATTATCGAGATATTGTTTGAGTTGAGGAATTTGTGTAGCTTCTTCACTGCTAGGAAGCATGAAATCCTCATAACCATTTAAAACAACTATTAAATCTGGTTTGTATTTAAGAATTTTTAAGGCTAAGTGGGCCAACTCGTTACCAGAAGCATAGCCAGGAACTGCAGCATTAATTACACGATAGTTACCAGGTTTTATTTTCGATGGTTTTGCCAACTGTTTTTGTTTTTTTTCCCGCTCAAAAGATAGTAGATCGGGTTTATAGAGTTGAGGAGAATTTTTCTGTTGTTTAAGCCGTTCTTGAAGGCGAGTTTCTAGATATTCGCTGATGGTAGCTGCATTGCCAGGATTACCATAGCCAAAAGCCGTTGAGCCACCCAACAAAAAGATTCTAATTTCGTCTTGGGGTTTAGCCACAGGAACAGGATCGCGATCGCGAAAACCCTGTTCGTTGATCTGCCAATATTTGTGTTTTTGATTACCTACTAGCTGATAGCCAACCGAAATACTTGGTTTAGCGGTGAGGAGATGGGGATTTGTATTATCTTGGTTTGAGGGTGAATTTTCTGTGACAAACTTTAAGCGATAAGCCTGGCTTATCTCTGAATTAGTCTTCGCCTGAGCAAATTTACTTCTGTTACCTGAAAGATCGATAAAAATACGGGTTAAAAGTTCTGATACCAATAAAATCAGAGCTATAGAGACGACCGTCCATAGCCCTGAAGAGCGACGACGTGTACGCCTACGATTAGTAAAAATTCTACGTTCTCTAGATCTAGACTTAAACATAAGATTGCTTCCCTAATTTATTTTATTAGTAAAGGATAAAAATAAATGCAAATATAAATATATAAGTATTACAAATAATTAATGCCGTTCTACTGTTCCTATTTATCTTGCAGCGTTAACTCTGTGGTACATTTACGACATGAATGCTAGCAGGAGAATTAAATTATCTCTGGCTTGAGATCTCTTGTCAGTCTTAGTTGCTAATGCTATTAAGAATTATGACAATTGCGAACTAAGTACAGTTGGCAACATTGTAAAACATAGTAGATTTCAATAATCTTGAGTTATCCATGACCTATAAATTACTATTCGTTTGTTTGGGTAATATTTGTCGTTCTCCATCAGCCGAAAATATTATGAATCATCTCATAAAAGAATCTGGCTTGGAAGACAAAATTACTTGTGATTCAGCTGGAACTTCGGGATATCATATTGGCGCATCTCCAGATCGTCGCATGAGTGCTGCTGCAAGCAAACGAGGAATTAAGCTAGAAGGCAAATCTCGCAAATTAACTCCCTTGGATTTGCAACAGTTTGACCTGATTCTAGCTATGGATCGAGAAAATTACCAGGACATCTTGTATTTAGATCGAGAAGGAAAGTACGAAGACAAGGTGCGTTTGATGTGTAGCTTTGGTAATCACAAAACTGACCAAGAAGTTCCCGATCCCTATTATGGTGGTCAAGATGGTTTTGACTATGTAATTGATTTACTATCTGATGCTTGTGCGGGTTTATTGGACTACATAGTTACTTCCCAAGGGTATCAAGCTAAAACATGAATTTTATTTAAACTAATTCTAAATTTTAATTTATTCTAATTTTAATTTCTGAGCATTGTGCTTATAGTAAATAATTAACCAAATGAATCGATTCAATTTAAAAGTTTTTAAAAGGTTTTGGCGGCTAGTAAAACCATACTGGTTGGGCAATGAAAAATGGGGCGCAATTACTATTCTGGTTTTATTGCTGCTTTTGACATTAACTTACACTTTTATTTCTCTATCGATTACTCGTTTTCAAGGAGATCTTATTTCAGCCTTAACCAAGCTAGATCGTGAGCGATTTTTGCGAACAATTTGGCTCTTTTTAGCAGTTTTGGCAATTTACGCGCCACTGGCTGCAACCTCCACCTACTTACAAGATCGGCTAAGCAATTATTGGCGTAGATGGCTGACCTTCGATTTTTTAGGTCGCTATTTTAGTAATCGTGCATTTTATGAACTGGGTAATTTTAATACCGATGTTGATAATCCAGATCAACGTATTGCAGAAGATATTAATTCTTTTACTGCCGAATCCCTGAATTTCTTATTAATAATTTTTAATTCTATATTTCAAATAATTGGTTACACTGCTTTAATTTGGAATATTCCACCCAAAGTAACAATTTTTGAGTTGAAAAATCCAATTAATATTAATTTTTTTAATGGTTTTGAACTTGAAATAACTAAGATTGCTCCGTCTATATTAATTATCTTTTTGCTAGCCTATGCTGTCATGGGAACTTTAATAACCATCGGTGTTTTTGGACGCAAGCTGGTGAGCATTAATTATGAACAATTGAGAAAAGAAGCTAATTTTCGTTTTGGCTTAGTTCGGATTCGAGAAAATTCAGAATCGATCGCTTTTTATCGTGGAGAACCCCAAGAGTATAGTAATCTTGGAAAATTCTTTCAAGAAGTATTTCAGAACTACAATTCCTTAATTTTCTGGCAAGATTTGCTACTTATCTTGTTTACTAGTGCTTATGAAAATATTCCCTATATTCTTCCTGCGGTAGTTGTTGCTCCCAGTGTTTTATCGGGGGATGTGGAAGTAGGAAAAGTGCGTGAAGCTCAGATTGCTTTTGCTCAGTTTTTCTTTTCAATTAATTTGATTGTTTCTCGCTTTCAATTTTGGACTGCTTTTGTCGCAGGAATTGACAGACTTTATCTCCTCAAAGAATATTTAGACCTTACTTCTAGCAAACTGCGTAAATCTACTTACGAACAGCCTTTGATCAACACAATTCGTCAAGATAGATTAGCTTTAGAACACGTTACCCTACAAACTCCTAACTATCAAAGAACTCTGGTTAAAGATCTATCTGTCAAGCTACCAGTAGGACAAGGATTGCTGATCATGGGAGCTAGCGGTTGTGGGAAAAGTTCTTTATTAAGAGCGATCGCTGGCTTGTGGAATTCTGGTACAGGAGTAATTTATCGCCCCAATCTATCACAAATGCTCTTTCTGCCCCAGAAACCATACATGATCTTAGGAACTCTGCGTAGCCAGCTTACTTATCCTAATGATGATTTAAAGATTTCTGACATTGAACTTTATTATGCCCTGGATGCAGTTAATTTACCTGATTTAGCTGAGCTTTCGGGCGGTTTGGATGTGGAGAAAGATTGGGCTGATGTTTTGTCCTTAGGAGAACAGCAAAGACTAGCATTCGCCAGGATTTTAATTAATAAACCTCGTTATGTCATTCTTGATGAAGCAACTAGTGCCTTAGATATTAATAACGAAGCCAGTCTGTATAAACATCTCCAACGGACTCAAACAACTTTCGTTAGCGTTGGTCATCGTCCTAGTTTGGTTGAATATCATCGTTTGGTATTAGAAATAAAAGAAAACGAAAAATGGGGATTAAAAGAAGCAAGGGATTTTTGATTAAATAATTAGTCGCCATATTTGATATTAGTAAATATAAGGACAAGGTTTATTCAAGCTTTAAATAAAAATACTAATTCTTAATTGTAAATTCACCTAGAAAGTTAAAAACTAGGTGATTATTAGATTAATTAGTACATTATTCAAAAAAGAATTAATAGTTCTTTGAATATTATTTTCTAATAAATAAAAAATAATCTTTATTTTAGCTAGAAAGACAATAGCCATGATCGAACTTTTATATTTTGCTTCTCAAATTCAATGTGGTGCTGGTGGCGAATTTTTAAATATTAAAGTTGACGTTTACCAAAACCAAGAACTAATTGAAACCATGTTGGTAGACGATCGCGTTTTATTACCAGTTGATTCTGTCAAAGACCTTACTTTTAAATATAGCGCGCTCAACAATAATACTAACTGTAGTTTAGCTACTCCTAGTGAACAAGTATTAGCTCCTGATGACCAAGTGCCTAATATTCCTGGAGTATATGAACAGCAGTCTATTCAAGCTATGCTTGATGATCTCAATGATTATGAAGAGTTATTATTAGTAGAACTTGGTACAACTAACCAAGCAAGTGCTGCTTTTGATATCCAAGACGTGGTTGTCAAAGTAAATAATAATCCTACTATAGTTTTTGCAGATTAATATTTAGCTTTAACATACTCTTCGGCAGTAGCGCGATCGCTTATTTTGCCATCAAGAGTAGCAACTAAAACATCCTCTAAAATTTGTTTATATAATGGCCCTGGTTTAAAACCCAGGGTTTTTAAGTTGTTACCATCTAAAATGGGTTTTACTTGAGATAAGTTGGTAATATATTGCCAAATAAGACGACGAATATTTTTATTACTTCTAGCAGCAAACAAAATTAAGCCTAAAGGTTTGTAAGAACGCAATAACTGATAAATTTGACTGGGAAAATGACATTGAGATAATTGAGTAGCGACTTCTGTTTCTAATGTTTCTAGATGTTGTAATCTTTGTAGACTATCCTTGGGTAGCTGGAGATTATGAGCTACTTCTATTCTAATAGCAGGTGCTAAATGGGCAATGAGGGCTTCTAGTCTAATTAACCAATGTTGTTCCTTGAATTGAGGTTCAAGATAATGTAGCCATTTCGAGACACAATGTATCTGCCATTCTAAGGCGGTTGTCAGGATCAAATCTTGATGTAAACAACTTAGAGCATTTAACTTGGCGAGTAACTTTAAAGCTGGTTTCCAGTAATCAGCTTGTAGAATATATTTCAATTCGGCGCGTAATCTAGTAGTCAGAGCAGGAGCTTGGCGATCGCTAATTCTTAGTTGTTCATACACTCCACTCTTAATTGCATAGTCGATATATTCTTCGGTTTGGGCTTCAATAGTAAAACCCAAACGCACTGCAAACCTCACCGCCCGATAAATGCGGGTGGGATCTTCAATAAAGCTGTTGGCATGAAGGACGCGAATTAGACGCGATCGCAAATCTAGTAAACCGCCAAAAAAATCCAATAAATCTCCTTTACGAGAAAATTCTCCTTTTTTGGGGGGTGTAAGTCTCACTGCCAAGGCATTAATTGTAAAATCTCGCCGATATAAATCCTGACGAATGGAACTAGCTTCTACTTGAGGATTAGCTGCGGGATAGGGATAAAATTCGGTGCGAGCAGTGGCGATATCAATTAAAAGATTACCTAACACTGGATCTTTATGCCAAGACAAGGCTGCTGTCTGAAACTCACCGTGGATAGAGACACTGACATCAGGATACATCCCTTGAATTGTCTCTGCTAACTCTACCCCTGAGCGATCGTCGGCAGAATGATGAAAGCCATCAACTACTAAATCAATATCCTGTAAAAGCAGGGTTTCACTATTATCGGTAAGTAAAACATCTCTGACTCCACCTCCAACCAGATAAAGATTCCAGCCCCGTTGCTGTGCTGCTGTACTTACTTTTTGGAGTAATTCCCAAATAGCAGGTTCTAATCTATTTTGCAGAGTAGGTAACAGATGAGAAGTTAAACTAATTTTGGCAGTTGTATCGGTTTGGACTTCGTTGTGCTGATCGTGTAGCTGACGTAAAACATCGGTACGAGTCACAATACCAATTAATTCTCCTACTTCTAATACAGGTAATCTACCCACATCGTAAGTCACCATTAAAGACTCTATTTCAGGTAATGAGGTATTAGGCGCAATAGTTTTTAGATTACGGCTCATGTAGCCCTTAACAGGGGCATGATCGAAGCCATGATGTAGGGCTAAATCAAGATCGCGACGAGAAATAATCCCCACTAAGCGATCGCTTTCATCAACTACTGATAATCCCGAATGACCGTAACGAAATAATATTCGTTGTGCCTGTTCAATAGTTGTATCAGGGCGAATAGTCCGCACAGGAGAAGACATCAAATCTCTAGCGGTAGGAGGATGGGGAATTTGTGACTCTAGTTGACTCAATAACTGCTCAAATACTTGTTCTGGTTCGTCTGTTGAGAATGACATCGAAGCTGCTTGGGCATGACCACCACCCCCAAAAGGAGTAAAAAGCTGATTGAGATTAGTTTCCGTTAAACGCGATCGCCCGATCACTACTAATTTATGAGTTTGGCTTTTGGGATATTGATGACCTAAGAGCAAGACATCACTTTCTGTAAGATCGATTAACCTGGCTGCCAAACTAGACAAACCACTAATAAATTTATCAGTCTTGAACAACACCGAAGCAACGGTGTATCCTTGAACAGTTGTTCTTTGTAGATGATCCAATGCTTCCTTGAGTAACTCTTGCAACTGAGTTGATAATCCTGGGTCAACATATTCGGCGATCATCGAGACATTTGCCCCCTGTTCCATTAACCAAGCGATCGCCTTAGCATCACGGGGAGTAGTTTGGTCAAAAGTCAGCGAACCAGTATCAACATGAATACCTAGAGCCATCGCTGTGGCTTCAAAAGCCGTTAAAGTAATATTCTGCTCTTGTAATAATTCCGCGATGTAAGTGGTAATTGCCCCCACTACTTCAGTATGAAGTTCAGTTACGGGAATATCAGACTGAAGATCGACGTGATGATCGTAAACTTCAATCCGTTCTAAGTTAGGTAAGTTCAACCAGTCCGCAGCTTGTCCCAAGCGATCGCTTTTTTGGGTATCTGCAATATAAATACAGGCGATCGCTTCAGGGTTAATGCTACGCATTTCGGTAAAGGCAAACTCATCCCGATACAGTGCCAGAAAATTTTTGACCGCAGTGTGCGCGCCTCCTGTTAGGACGATTTTTGCCCCTTGTTTAAGAAGAGATAAGCCAATCGCCGAACCCAAAGCATCAAAGTCTACGGTTTGATGACAGAGAATGATATCCATTTACTTATTATTCTTGAGAGTTAGATCAATATAGAGCAAATAAAGCTAAATTTGCGACTCAGCATTGAGAAAAGTATCCAATTTTCGCTTTAGGGACAGAGAAAGTAGGATAATTTATTTAACTAGAAAATAGACAATTTGTTATAAGAGAACACGGCAATATGCATTTAAGCGAAATAACCCATCCTAATCAGTTGCACGGTTTATCACTCCGACAGCTAGAGGACATTGCGCGCCAAATAAGAGAAAAACATTTACAAACGGTTGCCACCAGTGGAGGTCATTTAGGGCCAGGTTTAGGTGTAGTAGAATTAACTGTCGCTTTATATCAAACTCTAGATTTAGACCGTGATAAAGTTATTTGGGATGTGGGACACCAGGCATATCCCCATAAATTACTTACAGGAAGATATAACAAGTTTGATACTTTACGTCAAAAAGATGGTGTCGCTGGCTATCTCAAAAGAAGCGAAAACAAGTTCGATCACTTTGGCGCGGGACACGCTTCTACCAGTATTTCCGCAGCATTAGGTATGGCATTGGCTAGGGATGCTAAGGGAGAAGATTTTAAATGTGTGGCGGTTATAGGTGATGGTGCTTTAACAGGAGGGATGGCACTCGAAGCAATTAACCATGCAGGACATTTGCCCAACACTAACCTGATGGTGGTGTTAAATGACAACGAAATGTCTATATCTCCCAATGTGGGAGCAATTTCTCGCTATCTCAACAAGGTTCGTTTATCTGACCCTGTACAGTTTATTTCCGATAACTTAGAAGAACAGTTTAAACAGTTACCTTTCGTTGGTGAATCTCTAACTCCAGAAATGGAAAGAGTCAAAGAAGGAATGAAACGCCTTGCAGTACCTAAAGTGGGTGCGGTAATTGAAGAATTGGGCTTTAAGTATTTTGGTCCAATTGATGGTCATAATTTAGCAGAATTGATCTCTACCTTTAAACAGGCACACAAAGTACCAGGGCCCGTATTAGTTCATGTAGCAACAGTTAAAGGCAAAGGATATGCGATCGCTGAAAAAGATCAAGTAAGTTATCATGCCCAAAGTCCTTTTAATTTAGCCACAGGTAAAGGTCTTCCCGCCAATAAACCAAAACCCCCTAAATACTCTAAGGTATTTGCCGATACCCTAACTACCCTGGCAGAGAACGATTCTAAAATTGTCGGTATCACAGCAGCCATGGCAACAGGCACAGGGTTAGATATATTACAGCGCAGACTACCAAAACAATACATTGACGTAGGTATTGCCGAACAACACGCTGTTACTCTAGCTGCTGGTATGGCTTGTGAAGGCATGAAACCCGTCGCCGCAATCTATTCAACCTTTTTACAACGGGCTTACGATCAGATTGTTCATGATATTTGTATCCAAAAGCTGCCTGTCTTTTTCTGTCTAGATCGGGCAGGAATTGTGGGGGCAGATGGACCAACCCATCAAGGAATGTATGATATCGCTTATCTACGCTGTATTCCTAATATTGTGATTATGGCACCCAAAGACGAAGCCGAATTACAGCAGATGGTAGTTACAGGTATTAATTACCAAGATGGTGCGATCGCCATGCGTTATCCTCGTGGTAATGGTGTTGGTGTTCCTTTAATGGAAGAAGGCTGGGAGCCTATCGAAATAGGCAAAGGAGAAATTTTGCGTAGCGGAGAAGATCTACTGTTAGTGGGTTACGGTACTCAGGTATATCCTGCTTTACAGGTGGCAGAAATCCTCAACGAACATGGTATCGAAGCGACGGTAATCAATGCACGTTTTGTAAAACCCTTGGATACAGAATTAATTGTCCCCTTAGCCAAGCGTATTGGTAAAGTAGTGACCTTTGAAGAAGGCTGTCTCATGGGTGGTTTTGGCTCAGCAGTGCAGGAAGCTTTACAAGAGCATGATGTTCTTGTTGCCGTAAAACGTTTTGGTGTACCAGATATTTTGGTCGATCATGCCACTCCCGATCAATCTAAAGCTAGCTTAGGTTTAAGTAGTCCTCAGATGGCAGAAAGCATCCTCAAAACTTTCTTTGAGAGCAAGGACAAAGAACCTTCTGTTGTTAGCTAATTGAGGCTAAATTAATCCAGCAATAAAATATTATGACAATACACAAACTGGCACTTAAGTACAGCACAAACCTGTTATCCCCTTTAAAATAATAATTGTGTGTGAGGAGTAAGTGTAAGAGAGAAAGGTTTTGGGGTCGAAACACGGCAAGACTCCCAGAACCTTTTTCATTTGTTAGATCAACATTCTTTTCAATTTCGATGCCTTAAGTTGAATAACAATCACTGATTACTGATTACCAATCATCTTCTAGTTGTGCTTCCATTTTTTCGACAACCTCTTCTTCTTCCATTTCTTCATCTCCCCAGGCTTCGGATAAGGGCTGAACTACTTTAGAAATAGCATCTTGAACAAAGGATTTGATAAATTCATCCCGCCGACTAAGTTGAAACTGTTGTTGTACAACTTCGGTTATGCCGCCATCTCCCCAATCAAGATTACGTTTAAAATACTCAACAAAACTCTTACCTGCAATTCGGGTTAGATAGGCAGCAGAAACTGCTTGAATTGCTTTACCGACAATATAAGTCGCCACATTAAATTGTAGTGCTTTAGCTAGGATATCTACTGCACCTTTAACTACTCCCAAACTAACCAGGGTTTTACCCAAAGATAAGGCTAATTCCTTACCCTGTTCCAAATCTAGTTCTACGCCATAAATCTTGCCGATTTCAATTACCATCTGGGCGTTAACCGCAGCGGTTGCCAACATATCAATCACTGGTACTGGTGTGACAGCAATTACCCCTGCACCAATCCACTGATAGCGTTCAATTACCTTATCGGATTCTCTGCGTCGTTGAATCTCAATTATTTTGCGGGCTTCTTCCCCTAAACGATGAGATTGGAGCAAAATATTATCGGCAATTAAGTCTTCTCCTTCTGCCCGTAATACTGCCACCAGTCTTTTAATTAAAGGTAAAATCTCGGCGGTGGGTTCAATGATTTCGCCACTGGCTAGCTGTACTGGTTGAGGGTTAGCAGCGATCGCTATGACATCGCTGGGGGGAATAAAGGGTTTGACTCTTTCTTTGAGTCTCCCTAAAATCATGTCTCGATCTTCGTCAGTATAGAGATCGGTTTTATTAAAAACCAAAAGCGATCGCTTGCCAATCTCCGCTAATGTTTTTAAGGGTTGATATTCCGATTGTCGTAGATCGTTATCTACCGTAAACACCAATAAATCAGATTCTGTGGCTAGCTGTCGGGCTAATTCGCCTCTTTCTGTTCCTGCTATTCCTGCCTCTAAGATTCCAGGGGTATCTATGATTAGAATCTCTCTGCCTACACCCTTAAGCTGGAGACTATAGGTTTCTCCTTGGGTGGTTGTCCCCATGATGGCGTTAACTTCTCCAACTATTTCGCCAATCAAAGCGTTAACTAAAGAGGTTTTGCCTGCCGATCCTGTACCAAAAATAACTACTTTGACTTCTCCTCGCTGTAAGTCTGCCTCAATTTGTTGGGATTTGCTGAGTAAAGCTTTTTGAGCGATTGTATCTTGTATCTGTCCAACTTGTTTTCTTAAAGCTTTGAGATTTTGAGAGGCTACCTCAGTTTTTTCTTCGGGTACTCTAACATTCCTGGCACGACGTTTACGTTTTGTTTTTCGAGAACCTCTACCAGTGTATTTGTTGACATAATAAATATATCCGCCAATTATTGCTCCGATTAGGATAATTACCAACAGCAGCAATAAATTAGCCAGAAGGGGTGCAGTAAAGGATATCTGCATATATAGGTGAGACAAAGATGTCACCAACCAAATTGATAGTCCGAGAATAATACTCAGACCAAGAAACAGAGCTACTAGACGTAACAGAGGCATTTGACGGTTATTCAGAGCGCGGTTAGTTCTCCCATGTTAGCGATTTTGAGTAAATTTAATCCCAGTTGAATTTTCTACCCAAGTATTCTTCTAATTCTCGGTTATAAGGAATAAAAAACTCTTGAAGCCTTTGCTTGATTTCTGGAGTCACGGGGGGATATGAGCCAACATTATAGCGAATATGCTGTTTTTGAGTCTGGGGAGGCACATCCAGGAATTGCCATACTTGTTCCATAACTGTGGCAGTTTCCTCAAAGAAAGATTCACTTTTCAAGATCAGAATATTTTCTGCTGGAAAGCTAGCCATCCACTTCGCTATTTTCTCCACATAAATACCGTTGAGTAAATAACCAAATTGCTGCATTGCCTCATTTCTCGGTTTAGTTTCTAAGAGTTTTTGTTCCAATGTAATCAGCTCAGCTAAACTCCGATGTTCTAGACCATGATTAGTAGAATGATAATATTCAGAAATAGTCCGTTCAATCGGGTTTCTTAACATTGCAATTAGCTTAGTTTCTGGAAACAGTTGCTTAATCCTTGCTATAACCTGCTCATTATATAAATAAAAAGGGGAAGCTTCTCCTGTAATAAACTGTTGTGAGTCAGCGATCGCTGGAAAATGAGCTAAATACCATGGTACACCCAGCTCAAAATGATGATTAAAAAAGTTAATTTCTTTTTTATGAGGAACTAAAATTTTTGGGTGTTGTTGGAGATAGTAAAATAAGGAAGTTGTACCACACTTGGTTGCTCCAATAATGATAAAATCAGGAGCTTTTTGCTTATGATGTTGCCAATCTAATTTAGCTAATTGAGGATTCTCTCTAGTGGTATTTTTATAACAGCTAGCCCGATAACAATCAATTGCTTCATCAATTCGTGATTGCTTAGTCAAAATATCTCCTAAATTTCCTAATAATAAAGGAGAGCTTTCAGCAGACTGACTAATCTTTTGATAAAAAGTAATTACCCGCTCTAAATCTTCTGAGTTGAGCGGAATATATTGAATAATTCGAAAAGGTATTTCTGCTGTAGGGTCAATTTCTATTGCTCTCTGACAGCATTCAATTGATTTAGAAAATTCTCTTGATGATTGCCAAGCTTGAGCTAAACCTAGTTCTAGATTAACCTGAAATATCCTTAATTTATTAGTTGCCAAACTACGGTAATTAGCGATCGCGGCTTCACCTTGATGAATTAAAGCTTGACCTAAATAAAAATAAGCTTGTAGATTTTCGGGCTGTAATTCTATAGCTGATTCATAACAGCTAATAGCTTCGGTAAATCTTTTTAACTGAATTAAGGTTTCACCACAGTAGTAATAACATTTAAAGTTTTTTTGATTAAGTTTAATTCCCTGAAAATAATATTTAATAGCAGCTTCTAATCGCCCTTGATTTTGGAGATAGCGAGCTAATTGATAACAAGCATCGTAAAACTTAGGATTGAGTTCAATTGTTGTTTGATAGTGAATAATTGCCCGATCAATTTTATTTTGTTTGGCTAATACTTGGGCTAAAAAATAATGTGACCAAAAAATATTAGGCTCTAATTCTATTGCCTGTTGATAATAATTTTTAGCTAATTCTAGTTTATTTTGTGCCTGAAAAATCCGAGCCAAATTATAGTATGACCAAGAAAAATTAGGATTGAGAGTAATCGCTTGTTGATAACAGTTAATTGCTCCAGCGGTCTCTTTTTGTTTGTCTAAAATTTCCCCTAAAGCATGATAAGACCAGGAATCATTAGTATTAAAAGCGATCGCCTGACGAAAAGCTTTTTTAGCCTCTTCAAGCTTATTTTGTTGGCGGAGAACCTCACCTAATTGGTAATAATAGTGATAAAAGTCAGGATGTAGTTCAATCGCCTGGTTAAAACAAGCGATCGCCTGCTCTAATTTACCTTTCTGTTGCAGTTGTTCTCCTTTACGGGAGTTCTGTTTAGCAGCTTCTACATCCATTCTTAAGTAGTAACTCACGGTTCGCTTAAATCAAAAATAACTAGGGAAATAAAATAGCTCAAGTGTATCCTGTTAATGAAGTTTAAAGAATCAAGAGAGAAATATTCTTGAACCCACATTCAGCAGCTCCACAGATGAAATACGACGTAAATTGTCTCAAACCGTTATTTTCTCTTAGCTTGAGCCATGTTGTTGAGAAACCAGCATCTCGATATAAATTAAGTGCAAGATTTCGAGCAATTGACCAAATCTGAGGCAAACAAAGGACTTATACCGTCAAGCCCCAACTAAACGGGGTAAACGGGATGCCTACGGGCAGGCTACGCCAATCGAGATCCTCATGTAGTCATTCTAATCCGAGATTTATCTAAATAATTAATTAACTTTAAGACTTTGACAAACTTGTAATCTACTCACATTTTCTTCATAGTTTTTGTTTACTTTGAAGACAAAGGAAAAGTATGAATATAAGTTCTTCGATCGCTATTTTATGGTTTGGTGTCTATTCTAGAGATATCTAAAATTCATCAGACAAAATTCAAAAATTTATTGTGACTGTCTCTAGTTTGGATTACAAAGCTTAATTGCCAAGTTGTGTCAACACCAGAAACAATAAAAATCTGAATTTATCGTGAAATATCAGTTACTGGTCAAGCCCAAAGGTCGGGTTGCTATTGCTTCCATAATAGTCGCCACCCTTTTTACTGGCGGATTATTAGCCTACTATTTTGCTGAGGCGCGAGTCGATCGTAGTTCTGATGAGCCAGCTTATGAAACTGAGGTAATTCCCCAAGCAGTGGCAGCAATTGGTTATTTAGAACCTCAAGGTGAAGTAATTAAGGTATCCGCATCAGCTTTTCGGGAAGGTGCAAGAGTCGAACAACTATTAGTTAAAAGAGGCGAACATATTACTCAAGGACAAACCATTGCAATTCTTGACGATCGCTCGCGCCTCCAGGCTGTTCTGGAACAGGCTCAAAAGCAAGTAGTAGCAAATCAAGCTCGTTTAGCTCAAGTGAAGGCAGGAGCTAAGCAAGGGGACATCGCAGCCCAAAATGCCAAATTTCATGAGAGTCAAGCTGAATTGGTGGGACAAATTAATAGTCAGACTGCTAGTATTGCTAATTTAAAAGCTCAACTACAAGGACAAACCAATTCCCAACAGGCAAATATTGACAGGCTCAAGGCTGAATTGGTCAATGCCACCAAAGAGTGTCAGCGATATGAATTTTTACTCGCAGAAGGGGCGACCGCTACTTCCGAAAGGGATCGAATTTGTTTGCTGCAAGCAACTACTCAAAAACAATTAACAGCAGCAGAGGTTAATTTAATTGAAATTAGAGAAACACTGGCAGAACAAATTAGGGAAGCGGAAGCCAACTTAGCCCGCACTAAAACAACTTTAACTCAGCAAATTAGTCAAGCCGCAGCTAGCTTTGAAGCGATCGCTGAAGTTCGCTCTGTAGATGTGTCCGTCGCTCAAGCGGAATTAGAAGTTGCTGAAGCTGCCGTTAACCAAGCGCAGGCAAATTTAGACTTAGCTTATGTCAAGTCGCCGATTGAAGGGCAAATTCTGGAAATTAATACTTGGCCAGGGGAAATGGTTGATAAGACCGAAGGTATTGTCGAAGTGGGCAATACCGAGCATATGTATGTAGTTGCCGAAGTCTACGAAACGGAGATCGAGCGCATCCGTATCGGTCAAACAGCATTTATTACTAGTGGCGGAATTTTGCCCAAACTGACGGGAACAGTAGAAGATGTTGGTTGGCAAATTAGGACTCAAGATGTGCTAGATACCGATCCCGTAGCCGATGTCGATGCCAGAGTTGTAGAGGTCAAAATTCGTTTGAATCCTGAAGATAGCAAACAAGTAGCTAATTTAACTAACTTACAGGTCAACGTTCTAATCGAAACCGAGTTTGACAAAGCGAAACAAAAATAAAAACTCCGTAATTTTATTATTTTCAGATTTCTGAAGTCCCCATTCTTTCATGTAAAAAAATATAATTCTGAATTCCGAACTCCGAACTCCGAACTAACATCAATAAAAACCGCCAACCAGATCCAGTCTAGGGATTAAGCCCATGTCTAAACGCTTATTTACTGCTTGGTTACAACTAAAATATCAAAAAATTCGTTTTTTAATTGCCCTTTCGGGCGTAGTTTTTGCAGTTGTCATTATTTTTGTGCAATTGGGAATTCTTGATGCTATGTTTGACAGTGCAGTACATTTTCATCAAAGTTTACAGGGAGACTGTTTTATTATTAGCAATCGCTCCATAGGTTTGGTTGACATGGCAAGCTTTTCTCAACGGCGTTTGTCTCAAGCTCTAGCTTTTGATGAGGTTGAATATGTCAATCCGATTTATTTTAGTTTTGCCCGGTGGAAAAATCCTGAATCGAGAAATTCTTGGCGGAATATCGGGATGATTGGTTTTGACCTCAGACACCAAACCTTCGATTTACCTGGAATTAAGTCTAATATAAATCGACTTCAGCCGATCGATACAGTTTTATTCGATCGTAATTCTAGAAGCGAATATGGTTCGATAGCAGAACAATTCGAGGGAGATAATTCAGTAATTACTGAATTAAGTAATCGTCGCGTTAAAGTAGTAGGTTTATTTGAGTTAGGAACTTCTTTTGCTTTTGAGGGTCACATTATTACCAGCGATCTTAATTTTCTACGAATTGTAAATAATACAGAAAAAGGCGCGATTGACATCGGTTTAATTAAATTGAAAGCAGGTACTGACCCAGAAAAATTCAAGCTCAAGCTACAAAAATATTTACCTCAAGATGTTAAAGTTTTTACCAAACAAGAATTTATTAACTTTGAAAAAAACTATTGGCAAACTAGCAATTCCATTGGCTTTATCTTCAATATGAATGTGGTCTTATGCTTTATTGTTGGGGCTGTGGTAGTTTACCAGATACTTTATACTAATGTTTCCGAACACCTCAAGGAGTTCGCTACTTTAAAAGCGATCGGTTACAGTCATCAATATTTATTAAATATCGTTTTTCAACAAGCCTTAATTATTGGAATTTTAGGCTATATTCCAGGATTCTTGATTACAATTATTCAATATCAATTTGTCCAAGAAGCTACTTTATTACCGATCGCGATGACTGGGCAAAGAGCAATCAATATTTTAGTGGCAACGATTATGATGTGTTTAATTGCTGGGGTTTCTGCGGTGAGAAAAATGAAATCTGCCAATCCTGCCGATATCTTTTGATTGAGGTCAATTATGAAGCCGATAACTATCTGCAATTTAAATTATTATTTCGGCAAAAAAGCTTTAGCCAGACAAGTATTATGTGACATCAACCTCGAAATTGATGCAGGTGAAATTGTCATCATGACTGGTCCTTCGGGGTCTGGAAAAACTACTCTCTTAACTTTAATCGGCGGATTGCGATCGGTACAATCGGGAAGCTTGTGTACATTAGGTAAAGAGTTATTCCAAGCAAGTGAAGCAGAATTAGTTAAACTCAGAGGTCACATTGGCTATATCTTTCAGGCTCATAATCTTTTACCCTTTATGACTGCCCAACAAAACGTGCAGATGTCTTTGGAATTGCAGCAGGATTTAAGCGATCGCCAAATAATTTCTAAAGCACAAGGGATGCTGGCAGCAGTTGGGTTAGAAGAAAGAGCGAACTACTATCCCGATAATCTTTCAGGTGGTCAAAAACAAAGGGTAGCGATCGCCAGAGCTTTAGCCAATCAACCCAAGTTGATTTTAGCTGATGAACCTACTGCTGCTTTAGATAGTAAAAGTGGTCGAGAAGTTGTCAATATCATGTATCGTTTAGTCAAAGAAAACCACTCGACAATCTTACTGGTAACCCACGATACGCGAATTTTAGACATAGCCGATCGCATTATTTATATGGAGGATGGTCGTTTAGCCAGAATGAATGAAGTGTTATAAAGCTGTTGAAATATTAGCGGTAGATCGGCGCGAAGATATCGAGAAGTTCCAAGGACGCATAGAAGAGAGCGTTAGCGATCGCCTTTCGCAGATTAATACCTTGTGGCAAAGATTAATTAAGGGCGAATTCACTCTGTACTAATTTCCATTAGTAAGGTTGAAAAACAGTTCTTAAAATGCTAACTATTGCTCACCTTTACTAACTTTCTCTTCAGCCTAGTAAACCAAGTTCTCATCACATCAGATTGAGTGATTTATTGGTGATTTGACTGTAAAATATTGCTATGATACTAGGATTTAAGACCAAACTCCAACTCAACAACCAGCAACGAACACAGATGGCAAAACATACTGGGGTAGCTCGTCATGCTTGGAATTGGGGATTAAGTTTAACCAAACAAATCTTAGATCACAATCAAAACAATCCCGAAGAAAAGATCAAATTTCCTTCTGCTATTGACTTGCACAAATGGTTAGTAGCTTTAGTAAAACCTCAATGTCCTTGGTACTACGAAAGTTCTAAATGCGCCCCTCAGTTCGCTTTACGGCAACTAAGAGATGCTTGGGTTCGAGCCTTCAAGAAAACATCTCAACCTCCAAAATTCAAGAAAAAAGGACGAAACGATAGCTTTACCTTGGATGGAACAATTAAGGTAATAGATCACTATAAAATTCAAGTTCCCAAGATTGGGGTAATCAAAACCTACGAACGTCTACCTTTTGGCTATAAACCTAAATCAGTCACTATATCTAGAAAAGCTGATGAGTGGTTCATTAGCTTTAAAATAGAAGTTGAGCCGAACCTAACTCACAAAGCAGTAGAGACAGTAGGTGTTGATCTAGGAGTAAAGACCTTAGCTTATTTAAGTACGGGAGTGAGTTTTGAAGGAGCTAGAGCCTACAAGCGTTACGAGAAAAGACTTTCTCGGCTTCAATGGTTGAACCGCAATAAAGTAATTGGTTCGGCTAATTGGAAAAAAGCTCAGTTGAAGATAGCTAAGTTACACGCCAAAATAACTAATATTCGCCAAGACACATTAAATAAAATCACTACTTATCTCGCCAAAAACCACAGCAAGATAGTAATTGAAGATTTGAATGTTGCGGGAATGTTGAAAAATGGCAAATTAGCAAAAGCGATTGCTGATATGGGATTTTGTGAATTCAGAAAACAACTAGAGTATAAATGCCAGCTCTATGGCAGCGAACTAATTGTTGCTGATAGATGGTTTCCCTCAAGTAAAACTTGCTCTGATTGTGGTTGGTATAATCCTGATTTAAAACTATCAGACAGATGGTTTCTTTGCGCTGAATGCGGCTCGTTTCTCAACCGAGATGAGAACGCAGCCATTAATTTAAGTAGGTGGAGTCACCACCGAACCCAAGCTTGTGGACAAGTAGCTGCCGACAGCCTTGGATGAAGCAAGAAGATTTCATATTGCTACTTTGTTAGCAATAGTTAGTAAATTATGAACGGCTGATGTAACCTATGACCCTTGCAACCGACCAACCAATACAACAGAAGCCCCTGAGCTTTGACGAGTTTCTCGCCCGTTATGGTGGCGATAACCGCTATGAACTGATTGATGGAGAGGTGTTCGATTTGGAACCAACAGGGCAACATGAAGAAGTTGCTGCCTTCATCACTACAAAAGTCTGTGTTCAGATCGACGGAGCAGG